>JAFEGC010000017.1 GCA_018240265.1 Pseudomonadota bacterium
CAGGGCGTAGAGATCGTCGCAACCGCCGATATGCAGGGCGCCGATGAAAATCTGTGGCACGGTGTTGCGACCGCTGCGCGTCTTCATTTCCTCACGTCTGGTCGGCTCCGCTTCAACGTCGACTTCTTCAAACTGCAAATGGCGGCCGGCGAACAGCTCACGCGCCTGCTGACAGTACGGGCACCAGCTGGTGGCGTACATGAGAATGTGCGGCTGGCTCATTTGCCGGAGGCCTTCGCCGCCGTCTTTACCACCGGCAAGTTGTTCTTGCGCCAGGCTTCGATGCCGCCGGCCAGGTTGAATACCTTGGTGAACCCCTGCTTGGTCAGCGTGCCGACAGCCGCAAGGCTGCGCGCGCCGCTCTGGCAATACAAAATGATGCTTTTCTCGCGCCATTTCTTGAAGGAATCGGCGGAGGATGCGAGGTCGGCGGAAGTCACATGGCGCGCCTCGCCGATGTGCCCCGAGTCGAATTCCTCACGGCTGCGCACATCGAGCACCAGCGCGCCCTGGTTCATGAGGGCCACGGCCTGCGCGGGACTGATGGCGGCCGCGCCGCGGGCGCGCTCCAGCAGCTCGTTGACGAGCACGGCGATCGCGATGGCCACGGCGGCGCCGGACAGCCAGGGATGATGGGCGAGATATTCGAGCAGGCGCTGCATGGGGGCGCGAATTATAGCAGCGCCCCTCCCGGGTTGTATGCTTGCGCCTGCCATGGGTTCACCACGTTCATTCTGTCAAGCCACGTTGCTCGGCATTTTGGTGTCTGTCCTGGCGCCGGCAGCGCCCTCGCAGGGCGAGCAGCGCCACGCGGCAGGCGACGCGGTGCGGGCTGCGCCGCGTGCCAAGCAGCACGCTGCTCCGCGCGCGTCGAAACGAGGCGAGACGGCGCACGCCACCTCGCGCGAGACGGGCGGCAAGGCGCGCGCCACGCCACGCGATCGGGGCGATGCGATGCGCGCCACGCCGGGCGATGCATCCGAATCCGGCGCCCAGACCGATGCCAAGCTTAAGGCCCTGCGCGCGCGCATCGCGGAGCTGGCGCAGCAGTCGGCGCAGGAACTAGCCAGGCGCGATGCGGCCAGCGCCGATCTGCGCAACGCCGAGCTGGCGATTCCGGCGCAGCGCGAGGCGCTGGCCGCATTGCAGCGCGAGCGCGCGGAGCTCGAGCAGCATCGCGCGCAGTTGGCGCATCAGCGCGATGTCGTCGGTTCGCAGTTACAGACGCGGCGCGGAGAACTGGAGTCGAGCGTGCGCGCCGCCTATCGCCTGTCGCGCGAACCGCGACTCAAGCTCCTGCTCGCCGAGCAGGATGCGGCCACGGCGGGCCGGATGCTGGCTTATCACGCCTATCTTGGCCGGGCGCAGCTCGCGCAGATCCACGCCATCCAGGACGACTTGGCACGGGTGCAGGCCTTGGACCAGGACATCGCACAGCAGGGTGCGCGGCTGGCGGCGCTGAACGATGAGGCGGCGGCGAAGCTGGCGGCGCTGGAACAGGCGCGCTCGCAGCGGGTCAATGCGCTCGCCGCCATCAACCGCCGCGTGGAGGATTCGCAGCAGCGCATGGAACGTCTGAAGCGCGAGCAAGCGGCGCTCGAGACGCTCCTGGCCAACCTGGATCGCATCGAGGCGGATTTCAATCTCGGCTCGCGCAAGCCCTTCGCGACCATGCAGGGGCGGCTCCCTTGGCCCGTATCCGGCAAGCTCGCCGCGCGTTTCCAGGAATCGCGCGGCGGCGGTACCGACTCGGGCGTGAAGTGGAACGGCATCCTGATCGACGCGCCGGCCGGCGCGAAGGTACGGGTGCCGTACTACGGACGGGTGGTGTATTCGGACTGGCTGCAGGGCCTGGGTCTGCTGCTCATCGTCGAGCATGGCGAGGGTTACATGACCCTGTTCGGGCGGGCCGAGGCGCTTTACAAGCGCGTCGGCGATACGGTGGCGCCGGGGGATGTGGTGGCCGCGCTGGGTGGTGGCGCCTCGCAGCTGTATTTCGAGATCCGCCGCGGCCGCACCGCGCTCGACCCGCAGCGCTGGCTGGCCGCGCGGCGCTGACGGCGGAACGGCGCAGCGCTTGCGGTTCCGGCGGCGCGCTGACCATCGCCCGTCGCCGGTTTCTTTACGATGTGCCGGCGCGGTGCGCATTGGCCTGCGCAGATCGACACGCTATGCTTGCGGCCGTGAAATTCTCCATCGCAGGCGCCTGGACCACCTTGGCCGTCGGCATCGTCCTGGGGCTGTCGCTGGGCGTGGGCGCCGCGGTCTGGGCCGGCAAGGCGCCGTTGAATCCGCTCGACGGCGACCTGCCGCTGGCCGACGCGCGCCTGCTGGCCGAGGTGCTGGAGCGGGTCAAGCAGGATTACGTCGACCCGCTGAACGACCATCAGCTGTTGAGCGCGGCGGTGCACGGCATGGTTTCATCGCTCGATCCGCACTCGGAATTCCTCGAAGGCGAGGATTACGAAGATCTCAAGATTTCCAGCTCCGGCGAGTATTCCGGGGTGGGTCTGGAGGTTTCGCTCCAGGATGGTGCGGTGATCGTGATCTCGCCCATCGACGGCGGGAGCGCCGCCGCTGCCGGCATTCGCGCGGGAGACGCCATCATCAGCATCGACGGCGTGCCGGTGGACAGCACCTCGCTGGACGCGGTGATCCGGCGCATGCGCGGCCCCGACGGCAGCGAGGTGCGCGTCGGCATCGAGCGCGAAAACGTGGCCGAGCCGCTGGAATTCAAGTTGAAGCGCGCTCGTATCGAGTTGCGCAGCGTCAAGTGGCAGATGGCCGAGCCCGGTGTGGGATACGCGCGCATCTCGCAGTTCAGCGACAACACCGCCGATGATCTGAAGAAGGACGTCGCCGCTCTGATGGCGAAGAATGGCGGCAAACCGCTGCAAGGTCTGGTGCTGGATCTTCGCAACAATCCCGGCGGCGTGCTGGAGGCAGCGGTGGCCGTGGCCGACGAATTCCTCGACAAGGGCATCATCGTCACCGCCGATGGCCGCACCGCCGAGTCGAAATTCGAGATGGACGCCACGCCGGGCGATGATCTCAACGGTGCGCCCATGGTGGTGCTGGTGAACGCGGGCTCGGCCTCCGCCTCGGAAATCGTCGCCGGTGCGCTCAAGGACAACCACCGTGCCGTGCTCATGGGCCGGCGCACCTTCGGCAAGGGCTCGGTGCAAACCGTAATCCCCCTGTCTAATAACCGTGCGCTGAAACTGACCACTTCGAAGTATTTCACACCCTCGGGCGCGTCCATCAATCACAAGGGCATCGAACCCGACGTGCTCATCGAGCGCGATCCGAAATCCGCGATCGAGGGCGAGGATTTCGACTCGGTGGCGATCGAACGCGACGCCGAAGTGCAGCGCGCGCTGCGCGAACTGCACGAGCAGATGGCGCACCGTGCGCGCGACAAGAACACGGTCTGAGCCCGCCATGTCGGTGTTCACCGAGGAACGTCCCCGGCAAGGCTCGCCGCTGAATCTGCGGCGCTTCGTCCGCAGCACCTCCGCGGTGGAAACGCTGTGCCTGCTGCTGGTGGCCCTGGTGCTGATCTGGTCGCAGGCGCCGTCCGAACAGACCTGGCCGGTGGTCGGGTTGATGGCGGCTTTCACCGTCATGATCATCCTGTTCCGCGCACGACGGTTTTTCCCGCAGCAAACGCAGCTCAAGCTGGCGGTCGAATCCTGGACCATGATGCTGTTCATCACCGGCGTGCTGTGGTTCACCGGCAAGAACAGCAGCCCGCTGTTGAACCTGTACCTGCTGCCCATCATCCTGTCGGCGCTGACACTGGGGCGCGCACTGACCCTGATCCAGGTGGGGGCGATCTGCCTGTGTCACATGATCATGGCGCACGCGGTGCCCGATTACGACGTGATATCGCTCCGTTACGCGGCGCAGGCGGTGGGCATGCTGGCACCCTATTTTCTGGTGGCCTATCTGACCACGGCGTTGTCGCAGGACGTCACCGACGCGCGCGAGCACCTGGAAAACCTGACCCAGACCGACGAGCTCACCGGCTTTCTGAACCTGCGCGCCTTCTCCGAAACGCTGCAGAAACAACACGCGCAGTTCGAGCAGCAGAACCAGCCTTATACGCTGCTCAGCATTGACATCGACCGGTTGAAATCGATCAACGAAGCCTACGGCTACGAGGCCGGCAACGGTGCCATCGCGCTGGTGGCGCAGTGCATCGACCGCTGCGTGCGCGGGGCCGATGTGAGCGCGCGGCTTTCGGCCGGCGAGTTCGCGGTGCTGCTGCCCATGAGCCCGGCGGAGGCGGCGGACGTGGTGCAGAAGCGCATCCGCAACACCGTCTACAACACCACACTGGATGTGCGCAGCCGCATGATCCGCTGCACCGTGAGCGTCGGCATGGCGAGCTTTCCCAAGGACGGCCGCGATCCGCGCGAGCTCATGAAGCTGGCCGACCGGCGCATGCGCCGCGACAAGGAGTTGCGGCGGCCGGTGAATCCGGCGTAATCCGCGCTCCCGTGTGCACGGGTGCTCAGCGCAACGTATGCCAAACCGCCGCGCCCAGCCCGCCGAGCAGCAGCACCATCGAGGCCAGCATGGAAATGACGAACCCGGTCTCGCGCGAGGCGGGCGCCTTCACATAGGCGATGGCGTAGATCTGCCGGCCGACGAGGTAGACGACGCCGACGGCGGCGGCCCAAGCGGCGCTGATGTGGCCGCTGAACAGGTACAGCCCGGGGTAGAACAGCAGCAGGGACTCCAGGCTGTTCTGCTGTACCCGGAAGTGCCGCTCGAACACCTCGTTGCCGGTGATGGCCGGCGCCTTGATGCCATAACGGCCGCGTGCCTGGCCCACCTTGATGCCGAAATACAGGAATTGCAGGGCTGTCAAGCCGATCACGATGTCCAGGTACAGCATGTGTTCCTCCCGCGGTCCTTCAAAGCCCGGATGCTAACATCGCGATGCCCTTCACGCTCCCGGGCGCCTCAAAGGGCACAATAGGCTCCCTGCAAACCCATGAGCACGCGAAAAGCAGACAAGTCCGGCACCCGAGGCTACGCCCATCTCGTGGAGATCGGGGCGCCGGTGAACCGTGTCTGGCGCGCTCTGACCGAGCCCTCCATGATCCGCATCTGGCAGAACACCGCGGCCGAGGTGGACCCGCGCAAGGGCGGCCTGTACCGGACCGGCGTTGCGGGCCAGAACCTGCGCGAGGCGCACATCGACGTGTTCGAGCCGAATCGACGACTGCGCCTGATCTACATGAACACCCGTGATTACCCGCGCAGCGACAGTGCCATCGTCGATGACTTCCTGTTGGATGCCAAACCCGGCAAGACGGCGCTGCGGCTGCTCGGCTCCGGCGTTCCCGAGGCGCAGGAGTGGGATCGCGCCTACGTGAAAATTCGCATGAGCTGGGAACGGCTCCTGGCGCGCATGCGGGTGATGCTGGAAAACCCGCCCAAGCCGAAGAAGCCCGCCGCCCCTACTGAACCGCCGCTGCCCGGGCTCGACTACTGAAGGGGCGTGCGTCACTGCTTGCGAGGTGCGGCTTCGTGACACAATGGCATGAGGTGACCACCAACGAGGTTCCTCCCATGCTCGGGTTCCTGATACGTGCCGTCATTACCGCCCTTGGCCTGTGGGCCGCCACCCAATGGGTCAGCGGCCTGTCCATCGATACGCCCCAGACGCTGCTGCTGGCCGGCGTGCTGCTCGGCGTCGTCAACGCCATCATCCGTCCCATCGCCGTCATCCTGACCCTGCCCATGACCCTGCTCACGCTGGGCCTGTTCCTGCTGGTCATCAACGCCGGCATGGTGGCCCTGGTGGCGTGGATGCTGCCGGGCATGCATCTGTCGGGCTTCTGGGCGGCCTTCTGGAGCGCGCTGATCGTCAGTATCGTCAGCATGATTGCCTCCTGGTTCATCGGACCGAAGGGGCGTTTCGAGATCATCGTCAAGCGCCGATGAGCGAGACTCCGGCGCGTCCGGGGCGGCGCGAGCGTGCATCGCGCGCCGGGGGCGCGCCGCTCGAACCGTTGCCGCGGCTCACCAACCCTTTCCCGCCGCTGGAAGTGCTGAGCGCCGAGCAGGTGGAGCGCATCCTCGATGCCGCGTTCCGCGTGTTGGAAGAATCGGGCCTGGAAATCCGCGGCGCCGCGGCGCGCGAGGAATTCCGCCGCGGCGGCGCTTTGGTGGACGAGGATACGCAGATGGTGCGTCTGGGGCGCGAGCTGGTGCAGACGCAGCTTGCGCAGGCGCCGGAACGCTTCGTGCTGCATGCCAGAAACCCCGCACGTCATCTACACGTCGGCGGCAACGTGGTGAACTTCGGGCCGGTGAACGGCGCGCCCAACGTCTCCGACCTGGAAGGCGGGCGCCGTTATGGTGACATCGCCGCCTTCCGCAATATCCTGAAACTCACACAGGCGTTGGGTGTGCTGCATTGGCAGGGCGGTATGGTGGTGGAGCCGGTGGACGTGCCGGTGCCGGTGCGGCATCTGGCGGCCTATCAGGCGCACATCGAATGCTCGGACATCGTGTGGGCGGCACGCGGCGTGGGCGGTGTGCAGGCACGCGATGCCATTGCCCTGTCGGCCATCGAGCATGGCGTGAGCGTGGAGGAACTGGCGCGGCGGCCGACGCTGATGAGCGTCACCAACGTCAATTCGCCGCGTCGCGTCGATGAGGAAATCCTCGATAACATCATGATCATGGCGCGTCACGGGCAGTGCGTGGTGATCACGCCGTTCACGCTCATGGGCGCGATGGCGCCGATCACCCTGGCCGGCGCGCTGGTACAACAGACGGCGGAGAGTCTGGCCATCATCACGCTATGCCAGCTGCTGCGGCCCGGCGCTCCGTGCGTGCTCGGCGGCTTCACTTCGAACGTGGACATGCGCACCGGCTCACCGGCCTTCGGCACGCCGGAGTACGTGCAGGCGGTGATCGCCAGCGCGCAGATCGGCCGGCGCCTGAAACTGCCGGTGCGCACCAGCGCCGTGAACGCGAGCCCCTGCGTGGATGCGCAGGCGACTTACGAGACCGCGTTCTCGCTGCAGGCGGCGGTGCTGAGCCACAGCCACCTCATCAATCACGCCGCCGGCTGGCTCGAAGGCGGACTGTCGGCCTCGATGGAAAAGATCATCGTGGACGCGGAGTTGCTGCGCAATTGGGCCTATCTGTTGAAGCCCGTGGACTTCGACGATGATGATCTCGCGGTGGAGGCCATCGCCGGCGTCGATGCCGGCGGTCATTTTTTCGGCACCCCGCACACGCTGGCGCGCTACGAAAAAGCCTTCTACCGTCCACTGCTGTCGGACTGGTCGAATTTCGAATCCTGGAGAGAAGCCGGTTCGCGCGATGCCACGCGGCGCGCGGCGGATCTGTGGAAGAAGCTGCTGGCGGACTATATGGCGCCGCCCCTCGATCAGGGCGTGAAAGAGGCGGTGGCGGAGTACGTGGCTCGCCGCACGCGGGAGCTGGGCGCCGCGTGAACCCTGCTTCCGTGCCCGCGCCGCCCGCGTGGATCGCCAATGCTCGCATGTACGCGGTCACGCCCGAGGTGGAGACGCTATGGCGTGAGCTGCTCGGGCACATTGCCGCGGAGGCGGGCGTGCCGCTGCCATATCTGCCTTATCCGGCGCCGCAGCCGCTCGAACGTCTCTGGTCGCGTCCCGATCTCGGCGCCGTGTTCATGTGCGGTTTTCCCTGCGCGTTGCGGCTCGCGCCGGTGCAGTTGATCGCCGCCCCCATTCCCGATGTGCCCTGGGCCAACGGCCGCGCCGTGTACCGGAGCGATCTGATCGTGCGCCGCGATGCGCCCTTCCGCACGCTGGAGGATACCTTCGGCGGCCGTTCCGCCTGGACCGTGGCGCACTCGCACTCGGGATTCAATGCCTGGCGCCATCATCTGCTGGCGCATCGTACGCCGCAGCGTCCTGCTCTGTACGCGCACATGCAGGGCGATCTGATCACCGCGCGGCGCGTGCTCGATGCCGTGTGCTCGGGCGAGATCGACGTCGGCCCGCTGGATGCCTACTGGCATGCGCTGATCGCCAGGCATGCTCCCGCGCGAGTGGCGGATGTCCGCGTGCTCGCCGCGACGCGGTTGGCGCCGATGCCGGCGTTCGTGGCGGCGGCCGGTGCGCCCGCGGAACAGACCGCGCGCCTGCGCGCCGCGTTCGTGGCGGCCGCATCGCGCCCGTGGTTCGCACCGTTTGCGAAGCAACTGCTGCTACGAGGTTTCGCCGCGGCCGAGCCCGAGACGTACCACGTGCTGCTCGACTGGGATCGCGAGGCGAAAGCCGCCGGTTACGCGTTGCCCGCCTGAGGCGTATCGATTGCCGGAGCGCCCGTACCCTTCAGGTCCGGCGTCGTTGGTACGCGGTCGGTGGGGTGGATGGTCGTATCATGCGGACGCCACAGGAAACGCCGCGCCACGTCGAAGTAGGTGCGATACACCAGTCCGCCGTTCTGCGCCACCAGACGTTCGCGATGCAGGCGGTATTGTGTGTTGTAGCGATACCAGGGAATACCCGGCGATTCATGGTGCAGCGCATGCAGGTTGTTGAACAGGAACAGCGGCCCCAGGACCCAAGAGCCTTCGACGATGGCGGTGCGCGCGCTCACCTCTGCGCGCGCACGATGCTCGGCAAAGGAGCGGATCAGCAGAATGCCGTTGCCCGGGATCACCATCGCCACCCCATACAGCCACAGCGGGATATGGCATACGAAGCTCACCCAGGTCACCACCGGTACGCACCACACCAGATGTTCCAGCCAGATGGCGCGCACGCCGGGATCGTTGCGGATGATGCTGCGCAACTCGGAGGCCAGCCATAACGCGGGCCGCCAGAACGAACCCAGCAGCATGCGTCCCATCAAGGTCTGCTGCGCGCGCAGCATCAAGCGCGTCGCGCCGCCCTGCATCGCCCAGGCCTGCGCCGTCCAGTAATAGGACTCCGGGTCATCCAGCGGATCGGTGAGTCGTTGGTCGCGATGATGGATCAGGTGTGTGATGCGATAGCGCCGGTAGGGCAGCCACAGCGACAGCGGCACGATGCCGATGAGATCGTTGATGACCTGGTAACGCGTCGGGTGGCCATGCAGCACCTCGTGCTGCAGCGAGCTGTGCAAGGTAAGCAGCACCGCCACCGCCGGCGCCACCACCCACAACGGCCAATGCCCATAGGCATGGGTGAGTACCAGCCAGCCGCCGTAGACGAAAATGGCCAGCAGCAGGGTGGGGAGTTCCAGGGTGCTGACCGGGGGGGCAACGTCAGCCCGCGTGCCTGGTGGATATATGGTCATTTTCCCACCTTATTCGCACTTTACTCATGGTGGAAGAGAGGAAAGTCACGTTGATACGTTTTTAAAAGGGTGGGATAATCCCACCATGATTTTGACCCTTGACGCCAAGCGACGATTGAGTGTCCCGGCAAGCCTCGTTCCGGCGAAGCCAGGAGATGCTTTCAAGGCGGAATTCGACCCCGAGGAAGATGCCATCATCTTTCGCCGTATTTCGCGCCAGTCGAATTGGCTCGATGTGCTCAAAAGTTGTCCGGTCAGTATGGATGATTTGCCGCCGCGTCGCCGTGAGCCCAAGAAGCGATTGAAGCTGTGAGCTGGCTGCTCGATGCAGATGTATTGAGTCAGCCGGCGAAGCGTAACGGTGACGCCGGTGTAACCGCGTGGCTGGAGGCGCACCAGAATGCTTGTTACACCAGTTCAATTGTGATTGCACAACTGGCTTTCTGGGTGCGTACGAAAAGAGGCAAGTCCCGGGAGGTTCTGCAGACGTGGTTGACGCAGCTGATCGAAGCCATGCAAGGGAGAATTCTGGGGTTCAACGTGTCGATCGCTCATGTCTGGGCCGACCTGCAATACGAACTTCAATCGAATGGAAGCCGAATGCCGATAGAAGACAGCTACATTGCGGCAATAGCCAGACGCCATCGACTGACCATCGTGACCGGAAACACCAAGGATTTTCGAGGCTCGGGTATCAAGACGCTCAATCCCTTCGGCGGAAAACACTGACAGGAATTGATACCCAGGGAGTTCAAAACTCCGGTCTCACCCGGCAAACCCTCTGCTCCATCACCCGCATTGCATCGTACAGCAGGATCGCCATCAGCCCGGTCAGCAGGCCGCCCTGAAGAATGAAGGCATCGTTGCCGGACAGGAGCCCTGCGATGATCACCTCGCCCAGCCCCTTGGCGGCCACGGTGGAGCCTATGGTGGCGGTGCCGATGTTGATCACCAATGACAGGCGCACGCCTTCCAGGATCAGCGGCAGGGCCAGCGGCAGCTCGACGGATTTGAGCCGCTGCCAGGGGCTCATGCCCATGGCGCTGGCGGCTTCCAATACCAAGGGCGGACAGGTGCGCAGCGCCACCAGCGTGTTTTCGAATATGGGTAGCAGCCCGTAGGCGAACAGCGCGATCAGCGTGGGCGCAAGGCCAAAGCCGACCAGCGGCACCGCGAGCGCGAGCACGGCCACCGGCGGAAAGGTCTGACCGACGTTCACCAGGGTGCGCGACAGCGGCAGGAACTGCACGCCGCCGGGGCGCGTCACCAGCACCCCGAGGCTTACCGCCACCAGCGTGCTGGCCAGCGCCGCCAGACACACCGTGCCCAGGTGCGCCAGCGCCAGTGCCAGCAGATCGCCCTGGTCGTAGATCGGCGGTGCGCCGTTGTGCGCGAAGGGTGCGAACAGCGGCGCGAACTTCTGCGGCGCCAGCAGGAAGGCCAGCAGCAGCGTCAGTGCTGCGATGCGCAGCGCATGCCTAAGCAGGTTCATGCGCCGCGTCCGTGCGCGAGCAGCTCGGGCAAGCTCAGCGTGCCCAGCGTGTGGCCCTGTTCGTCGACGACGCGCGCCTGCTGCGCGCCGCGCCACACCAGCTCGGACAACACCTCGCGCAGGCTGGCGATGGCAGGTACGTCGATGCTGCCCGCCGGCACCGACGCAGCGTGTGCCGGTGGGCGTGTCGCCGCGAGCGTGAGCGCGGTACCGACGGTCGCACGCGGCGCGCCCAGCACCTGCGCCGCCTGTGTCAGCGACAGCAGCCGTAGCGCGCGATCCGCAAGCCCCGTCATGCGCGCCACCAGTTCATCGCGCGGCTGCGTGAGCAGTTGCGCCGGCGTGTCGTATTGCAGCAGCCGGCCCTGGCTCATCACCGCCACGCGCGCGCCGAGGCGGAACGCCTCGTCCATGTCATGCGTGATCAGCACGATGGTGGTGCCGAAGCGGCGCTGGATGGCCAGCAGATCTTCCTGTGCCTTGCCGCGGATGATGGGGTCGAGCGCACCGAACGGCTCGTCCATCAGCAGCACCGCGGGTTCGGCCGCCAGCGCGCGCGCCACACCCACGCGCTGCTGCTGGCCGCCGGACAACTGATGCGGTAGCTTGCCGGCATACTGCGCCGGTTCGAGCGCGAAGGCTTCCAGTAATTCCCACACGCGCCGCTCGATGCGGGCCGCGTCCCAGCCGAGCAATTGCGGCACGGTGGCGATGTTCTCGGCCACGGTGCGATGCGGAAACAATCCATGTCCCTGGATGGCGTAGCCGATGCGCCGACGTAGCCGATGCGCCGGTTCCTGCGCGGTGTCGCGGCCGTCGATGAACACCCGGCCGCTGCTCGGTTCGACCAGCCGGTTGATCATGCGCAGGAGCGTGGACTTGCCCGACCCCGAGGTGCCGACGATGACGGCGATGGAGCCGCGCTCCACCTGCATCGACACCGCATCGACCACGGTGGCTGTACCATAGCGCTTGCTCAAGGTTTCGATGCGGATCATGCGGCAACCCCGCCGGCGAGATCGAGGGGTACACCATCGGGTGCCGCAGCGGACCCCCGGTCCAGCACTTCGATCAAGGCATCCAGCAATATGGCGGCAGCAAAGGCCAGCACGATGGCCGGAATGGTACCGAGCAGCACCAGATCGATGGCGGTCTGGCCGATGCCCTGGAACACGAACGCGCCCAGGCCGCCGGCGCCGATCAGCGCGGCGACGGTGGTGAGGCCGATGTTCTGCACCAGCACGATGCGGATGCCGGTGAGCAGCACCGGCAACGCCAGCGGCAGTTCGATGCGGGCCAGCACCTGCGCTCCCGTCATGCCCATGCCGCGCGCCGCTTCCACCGTTTCCGGCGGCACGCGCGCGAGGCCCACCACGGTGTTGGCGACGATGGGCAGCAGCGAATACAGGAACAGCGCGATAGCCGCCGGCGCGGCGCCGATGCCGCGGATGCCCAGCGCCGCCACCCAGGGCGCGGCGGTGGCGAGCGCCGCCAGCGGCGCCATCAGAATGCCGAACAGCGCGATGGCCGGGATGGTCTGCACCAGGTTGAGCGCGACCAGCACCGCGGCACGCAGCCGGCGATGACGGAAGCACACGAAACCCAGCGGCAGCGCCAGCAGCACCGCCGCGCCGAGCGAGCCCAGCGCCAGCAGCAGATGCGTGCGCAGTTCGCGCCCGAATCGCTCCGCGTTCACCGCGTACTCGCGCATCACCGATAGGTTGTCGAACGCACCACTGCGTAGCGCCACCGCGCACAGAGCGAGGAACGCCAGCAGCAGCATCACACGCGCCAGCGGCCGTGGCGCCAGGCGCGTCAGCGCATCCGCGGCCAGCAAGCCCACAGCCACCGCCAGCAGCCAGAAGCCCGAGCCCGGCGCGATGCGCGCCACGGCATTGCCGGGCGGCCTCAAGGCGTTGGCGCCGGCGGCCAGCGCGACCGCCAGCGCCGCCAGCGCCAGCAGCGCCACGCCCAGCCGGATGCGCCCGTCCGTCACGAACAAGGCCACCGCGCCGGTGGCGGTGATCACCATCAGTACGGCGAGGGCGCTGCCGGCCGGCAAGGTCGCGAACAGCGAGTGCGGGGTACCGGGCAGGATGCGGTTGGCCTTGAACAGCATGAACGGCAGCCACAGGAGCGCGGCTGCGCCGACGGCGCACAGCAGCAGTCCAAGCCGGTCGGGGCGCCCGTACAGCCGCGCGTCGATGCGATTACGCATTAGCGCAGCCAGCCATGCGATTTCAAGTAATCCGCGGCCACCGCCTGCGCCGCCTCGCCGTCGATCTGCACGCGCGCGTTCAGCCGGCGCAGGGTGTCGGCATCGAAACTCTCCATCAACGGTTTGACGATATCGCGCACCTGAGGATTCGCGCTGAGCGCCGCCTCGCGCATGATGGGCACCGGCGCGTAGATGGGCTGGTCGTGCCGATCATCTTCCAGAGTCACGAGATTCGCAGCGACGATGCCGCCGTCGGTGCCATACACCATGGCGGTGTTGGTGCCGTTGGTGCTGGCCGCGGCGGCGGCGATGGTGGCGGCAGTCTCCCCACCCGCCAGCACGATGAGCTGATCCGACGTCAGCTTGAATCCATAGGTGCGCTGCAGGGAGCGCAGCGTGCCGGCATTGGCGAACTCCGCCGAGCAGGCCAGCACCACGTGGCCGCCCTCGCGTACCCAGCGGCCGAAGTCGCTCATCGTCGCAAGCTTCTGCGAGCGGGCGATATCGCTCCGCACCGCCAACGCCCAGGCGTTGCTGGCGCGCGCCGGCGTCAGCCAGACGATGCGGTTGGCCTGGTAATCCAGGCGCTTGCCGAGTTCATAGCCGCGCTGCAAGTCCTTCCAGGCCGGATCATCCGGTAGGTTAAAGAAAAATCCGGCGTTGCCGGTGTATTCCACATACAGGTCGATCTCGCCGGACAGCAGCGCCTTGCGTACCACCGGCGTCGCCCCCAGGGTCATGCGGTCCACGGTGGCGATGCCGTGGGCATCGAGCAGCAGCCGGATCATGTGGCCGATCATGGCCGATTCGCTCGACAGCTTGGAGGACACCACCACCGCCGCCTGCAGAGGCTGGCATAGTGATAGCGCGAGTACTGCCGCCCGCAGGGACGTGCACCGCCACGGCGCATGTACGGCCGCCCCCGGGCTTGCGCGCAGCCGCAGCGCTAGTACCACCGTCCACAGCCGCCGCACGATCATGATTCCCCGTTCGCCCCCGCGGGCCTTCGTGTACACGTTGTCGTGCGCCGCATCGGTCGTCAAGGGCTACCCGACATGGGACGTGGCGCGAGATGCCGGTGGCCAGGTCCGCAGCGGATGCGAGTGGTTCGAGCATCAAGGCGTGGTCCAAGCTCCCGATGCCGACCTGGGTTCAGTTCACTTGGCTTGAACTCCATGCATGGCCCGTGTATGGTCTGTGCATGGCAACCAAGACCATCTCGATCGAAACCGATGCCTACGAGCTTCTGGCGCGGGAAAAGCGCGACCATACCGAGTCGTTTTCCAGGGTGATCCGCCGCCTGTTCGCGGAGCGTCCGGCACTCAACGCGGGCGAGCTGCTCGACGCGCTGGAGCCGCTCAGGGGCAAGGGTGCCGGCAAGAAGCGCGCGCGGCGCTCCTGACGTGCTGCTGCTCGATACGAGTTTTCTGGTCGAGTTCGAAGCCGAGGTTTGCGGGAGCAAGGCGGGCGCTGCAACCTCGGTGCTGGCGTCCAGAAGGTCGGCTCCCGTCGCGATCAGCATCGTCACGCTGGGCGAATTTGCGCAAAGGTTCAGCGACGTCGAATCGCTGAATGCCTTCGTGAGCCACTTCCGGGTGATCCAATTGTCCCGGGTCATTGCCTGGCGCATGGCGTGGCTGCAGTCCTCACTGGCTCGGCGTCTGGGAGAAAACGCTGCGTGGATTGCGGCAACCGCTCTGGCTTATGGCGCAACGCTGGTTGCCCGGGACAACGCCTTCGCGCGTGTGCCGCGGCTCGACTATCTGCGGTTCTGATCGATCATGACCCGGCGGGTGGCACGAGCGGTAATCATCGGCGGCGGCGTGGTGGGCGCCAGCGTGCTGTATCACCTGGCCAAGGCCGGTTGGAAGGACGTGCTGCTGGTGGAAAAAAGCGAGCTGACCTCCGGCTCCACCTGGCATGCGGCCGGCGGCATGCACACCTTCAACGGTGAGGCCAACATCTCGCGCCTGCAGAAGTACACCATCGACCTGTATCGCGAGATCGAGGCGCTGTCCGGGCAGTCCTGCGGCCTGCATCCGAATGGCGGCCTGATGCTGGCGGCGAATCAGGGTGAGCTCGATTCCCTGCGGCTGATCTGCTCACGCGCCCGTTACCTGGGTATGGAAACGCGCATGATCAGCCTGGAAGAAGCGGTGCAGTTCAACCCGCTGATCGATCCGCAAAACTTCATCGGTGCGCTGTGGCGCGCCGACGGAGGGCATTGCGATCCGTCCGGCACCACGCAGGCCTATGTCAAGGCCGCGCGCCAACTGGGCGCGACGGTGGAGCGTTTCACGCGCGTGACGGCGCTCACGCAGCGGCGCGGCGCTGGCTGGGAGGTGGTGACCGACAAGGGCGTGATTCAGACCGAGCACGTGGTCAACTGTGCGGGTCTCTGGGCGCGTGAAGTCGGGCATCTCGTCGGCTTGGAATTGCCGGTGCTGGCGATGGAACATCACTACCTGCTCACCGAGGACATCCCGGAGCTCGCCGGCCGATCCAGGGAGATCGTCAACACCACCGACTACGCTGGCGAGATCTACCTGCGCCAGGAACGTGGCGGCGCGCTGATCGGCACCTACGAGCCGAACGGCCTCGTGTGGGCACCGCTGAAGACGCCCGAAGATTTCGCCATGCAATTGCTGCCGGATGACTTCGAGCGGCTGGCGCCGTATTTCGAAGTGGGCTTCAAACACTTTCCCGCGCTGGGACGGGTGGGCATCCGCAAGGCCATCAACGGTCCGTTCACCTTCGCGCCGGACGGCAATCCGCTGGTGGGACCAGTGCGCGGCTTGCCCAATTTCTGGGTGGCTTGCGCGGTGATGGCGGGTTTCAGCCAGGGCGGCGGCATTGGCCTGGTACTGTCGCGCTGGATGACGCAGGGCGATCCGGGGCAGGACATTCTCTCCATGGACGTATCGCGCTTCGGCGCCTTCGCCACGCCCAAGTACACCTCCATCAAGGTGCCGGAAAATTATTCGCGCCGCTTCCGTCTCGCTTATCCCAACGAGGAACTGCCGGCGGCACGGCCGGTGCGCCGCTCGCCCATCTACGATAAGCTCCTCGCCGCCGGCGCGGTGATGGGTGCTAACTTCGGACTCGAGCACGCGCTGTGGTTTGCGCCGAAAGATGTAGAGCCGCGTGAGACGCCCACCTATCGGCGCTCGGAAGCCTTCGATATCGTGCGCGCCGAATGCCGCGCGGTGCGCGAACGCGTGGGCCTGTACGAGACCAGCAACTACGGCAAGTACGAGGTCACGGGACACGGTGCGCGCGCCTGGCTCGACCGCGTGTTCGCCTCACGCATCCCCAGGCCCGGCCGCCTGGGACTTGCGCCCATGCTGAATGAGGCGGGGCGCATCATGGGTGACCTGTCCATCGCCTGCTTGGCGGAGGATCGCTATCTGATCATCGGCTCGGGTTTCGCCGAAGAATTCCACCTGCGCTGGTTCTGGGCCACGCAGCCGCCGGCGGACGTGTTCGTACGCTCCGCGGCCACGCTCACCGGCTTTTCCATCGCGGGGCCCCAGGCGCGCGCGCTGCTGCAACGCCTGGTGCGCATCGACCTGTCGCGCGAGGCGTTCAAATTGTTCGACGTGCGCGAGACCGCGGTGGGCTTCGCGCCCGTCATCTTTACCCGTGCCGGTTTCACCGGCGAGCTCGGCTACGAGGTGTGGACCACGCCGGATTATTGCGTGACGCTGTACGACGAGCTGCTCGAAGCCGGAAGCGATTTGGGCCTTGCGCATTTCGGCGGCCGCGCGCTGTCGAGCTTGCGCCTGGAAAAAAACTACGGCTCCTTCAACAAGGATTTCCGCCCCGATTACACGCCTGGCGAGACCGGCCTGGACCGTTTCGTCGATTTCGGCAAGGCTGATTTCACCGGCAAGGCGGCGGCCGCAGCCGAGCGCGCCGCAGGACCTTCGCGCCGCTTCGTGGTGATGGAAGTGGCGGCGCAGGACGCAGACGTGGTCGGCTACGAGTCCATCATGAAAGACGGCAAGGCCGTGGGCTATGTTACTTCCGGCGCCTTCGGTCACTGTGTCGGCAAGAGCCTGGCCGCGGGCTATGTCCCCACCGCCTTGGCGCGCGAAGGCGAAATTTTCAGCATCGACATTTTGGGTGAGGAATGCCGTGCGGTGGTTCGCCTGATGCCTTTATACGATCCGGCAGGAATAGAGCTACGTGGCTAACGCCGCTGAGCCCGAATGTTCCAATGCCACGAAGGATCTGAAAGCGTCTTTGGGACGAAGGAAATTGGCGACGGTGCTGGCTGATCCGGCCGTGCCGGCCCCGCACCGCGGAGCACGGTCGCGAGCGCCGCACTCGGAGCTGTCATGAGCGCGGCGGTGGAGCCGACTCCGGCGGCGCTGGCCAATCCGCTGCTGCGCTATTTCGCGGCCACGCGCCCGCCGTTCCTGAGCGTGACCCTGGTGGGATGCCTGGTTGGCCTTGCCAGCGCGCATGCCGGCGGAGTGCGCATCGATGCGCTGACGGCCATCCTCACCGTGTTGTTCGCGTTGATGGCGCATGCCGGCGTGAACGTGCTCAACGACTACTTCGACGATCGCAACGGCACCGATGCCGCCAACTCCGAACGCGTGTTTCCCTTCACTGGCGGCAGCCGCTTTATCCAGAACGGTGTGCTGACGCGACGCGCGACGGGCGTATTCGGTTATCTGCTGCTGCTGGCGGTGATTCCCGCGGGGCTGTGGCTCGCCGCGCACAGCGCCGCCGGGCTGATTTGGATCGGCATCGCGGGTCTCGTGGTCGGCTGGAGCTATTCGGCGCCCCCTTTGGAACTGGTCAGCCGCGGCCTGGGTGAAGTCGCCATCACCTGTGGCTGGCTGCTGGTGGTGGTCGGCGCCGACTACGTTCAGCGCCACGACTTCTCCTTCGCACCCTGCGCCGCGGGCCTGGCGTTCGCGCTGCTCGTGGCCAACGTGCTCTACATCAACCAGTTCCCCGATGCCAAGGCCGATGCCATCGCGGGCAAGCGCACCGTGGTGGTTCGTCTCGGCGCCGCGCGCGCACGCGCCGGCTACGGCCTGCTGGCGGCGCTCGCCGGCCTGTGGCTCATCGGTTGCGTGCTCACCGGGCATCTGCCCTCGTTGGCCCTCGCGGCCCTGGTGCCGCTGGGCTTGAGCGCCGCGGCCTTGAAAATTCTTTGGAAGCGGGCGATGAGCTCCTCGGCGTTGGCGCCGGCCATCAAACTGACCATTCTTGCCGCCGTGACGCATGGCCTCGTGCTGTGCCTGGCGCTGCTGTTCGGCTGATATCCGCGGAGATCATCGATGCATATCCGGATTTCGACCGCATTGCTTACGGCGCTGTTCGCGGCCATG
>JAFEGC010000180.1 GCA_018240265.1 Pseudomonadota bacterium
GGTGCTGCAGCGGCGCACCAAGAACAATCCTGTGCTCATCGGCGAGCCCGGCGTGGGCAAGACCGCCATTGTCGAGGGTCTGGCGCTACGCATCGTCAACGGCGAGGTGCCGGAAAGCCTGCGCAGCAAACGCATCCTGGCGCTGGATATGGGTGCGCTGATTGCCGGCGCCAAGTTCCGCGGCGAGTTCGAGGAACGGCTCAAGGCCGTGCTCAATGATCTCGCCAAGCAGGAAGGCCAGATCATCCTGTTCATCGACGAACTGCATACCATGGTGGGGGCCGGCAAGGCCGAGGGTGCCATGGATGCCGGTAATATGTTGAAACCTGCCTTGGCGCGCGGCGAGCTGCATTGCGTGGGCGCCACCACGCTGGATGAGTATCGCAAGTACATCGAGAAAGACGCCGCGCTGGAGCGGCGCTTCCAGAAAGTGCTGGTGAATGAGCCCAGCGTCGAGGACACCGTCGCCATCCTGCGCGGCCTGAAGGAGCGCTACGAGGTGCACCATGGCGTGGAGATCACCGATCCTGCCATCGTCGCCGCGGCGACCCTGTCGCATCGTTATATTTCCGACCGGCAGCTGCCCGACAAGGCCATCGATCTGATCGACGAGGCGGCGTCGCGCATTCGCATGGAAATCGATTCCAAGCCCGAGGCCCTGGATCGGCTCGACCGCAGGCTCATCCAGCTCAAGATCGAGCGCGAGGCGCTGAAGAAGGAGAACGACGAGGCTTCCAAGAAGCGCCTGACGGCGCTGGAGGAAACGCTCAAGGGTCTGGAGCGCGAGTACGCTGACCTTGAAGACGTGTGGAAGTCCGAGAAGGCGGCCGTGCAGGGCGCCGCGCACATCAAGGAGGAGCTGGAGCGCGCCAAACAGGAATTGGACGTGGCACGTCGCAAGCAGGATCTCGCCAAGATGTCCGAACTCCAATACGGGCGCATCCCGGAGCTGGAGGCTCGTCTGGCCAAGGCGATGGAGGCCGAGTCCAAGCCCACCCAGCTGTTGCGCAACAACGTGACCGAGGAGGAGATCGCCGAGGTGGTCTCCAAGTGGACCGGCATTCCGGTGTCGCGCATGCTCGAAGGCGAACGCGAGAAGCTGCTGCGCATGGAAGAGGCGTTGGAAAAGCGTGTCGTGGGTCAGCACGAGGCGGTGAAGGCCGTGGCGGATGCCATCCGCCGCGCCCGCGCCGGCTTGTCCGATCCCAACCGCCCCAGCGGCTCGTTCCTGTTCCTGGGACCCACCGGCGTGGGCAAGACCGAGCTGTGCAAGGCGTTGGCCGAGTTCCTGTTCGACACCGAAGAGGCCATGATCCGCATCGACATGTCGGAGTTCATGGAGAAGCACTCGGTGGCGCGCCTGATCGGCGCCCCCCCGGGTTACGTGGGCTACGAGGAGGGCGGCTATCTCACCGAGGCGGTGCGACGCCGGCCCTATGCGGTGATCCTGCTCGATGAAATCGAGAAGGCGCATCCGGATGTGTTCAACGTGCTGCTGCAGGTGCTGGACGATGGCCGTCTGACCGATGGTCAGGGACGGACCGTGGATTTTCGCAACGCCGTGATCATCATGACTTCGAACCTGGGCTCGCAGGCTATCCAGGAGATGGCGGGCGAGGCCGACACGGTGGGGCATTATGCGAAAATGAAGGCGGCGGTGATGGAAGTGGTGACGCAGCATTTCCGGCCCGAGTTCATCAACCGCATCGATGAGATCGTGGTGTTCCACTCGCTGGGCCGCGAGCAGATCCGCTCCATCGTGGACATCCAGCTGGGCCGGCTGCGCAGCCGCCTGGCCGAGCGCGACATCCAGCTGCGGCTGGACGAGACCGCGCGCGACAAGATCGGCGAGGCCGGTTTCGACACCGTGTATGGCGCGCGACCGCTGAAGCGGGCCATCCAGGCGCAGATCGAAAATCCGCTGGCGCAGAAGCTCCTGCACGGGGATTTCGGGCCGGGCGATCACATCATCGCCAAGGTCAAGCGTGGCGAAGTGACCTTCGAGAAGGAGCGCCTGCACTGATCCTCGGGCCACCGATTGGCGGATGGTATCGAGTGATGCGCGGAGCGGCGGCCTACTGCAGTGCAGGCGGAGCCGCCGCTTCGCTATAATTTCGGCTGTTGCGGAGTGGGAACCCTCAGAGGTCGGGAATGCCGTTTTACGAATACCAATGCGAGAAGTGCGGTCACCATTTGGAGGTGATGCAGAAGATTTCGGACGCTTCGCTGAAGAAATGCCCGGAATGCGCCAAGCCGGCGCTCAAGCGCCTGATGTCGGCACCGGTGTTCCGGCTCAAGGGTTCGGGCTGGTATGAAACCGACTTCAAGTCCGATCAGGACGGCAAGCGCAATCTGGCCGACAAGGCTGAGGCCGAGGCGCCCAAGGAGGAGAAGAAGGACGACAAGAAAGAGGACAAGAAGGCGGATGCGCCGGCGGCGGAGTCTTCGAAGCCGGCGGACAAGCCTGCTGCGGCGGTGACTTCCTCCACTAAAACCCCCGCGGCCAAACCGGCCCGGGTTTCCAAGCCCAAGACCAAGGCAAAGGTCAAGACCAGGCGTCGCTGAAGGTTTCGGTCTTGCCGCCTCGCGCGCCGGTCTTTAGCATTGATCGGATGCGTACACAGTATTGCGGCGAGGTCGGCCGCGCCCAGATCGATCAAACCATCACCGTGGCGGGCTGGGCGCAGCGCCGCCGCGACCACGGCGGCGTCATTTTCGTCGACCTGCGCGACCGGTCGGGTTTGCTGCAGATCGTGTTCGACCCGGACCGGCCGGAAGTGTTCGCGCAGGCCGAGCGCATCCGCAACGAGTTCGTGCTGGAGGTGTCGGGAAAGGTGCGCGCCCGGCCCGCGGGCACCACGAACGCCAATCTGAAATCCGGCGAGGTGGAACTGCTGTGCCAGCAGCTGACCATCCTCAACCGCGCCGAGCCCTTGCCGTTCCAGCTCGATGAGACCGTGAGCGAGGAAGTGCGGCTGAAATACCGCTACCTCGACCTGCGGCGCGAGCAGATGCGCGACCGGCTGCTGCTGCGCCACCGTATCACCCGCGCCATGCGCCACTACCTGGACGAGAACGGTTTCATCGACATCGAAACGCCGATGCTCACCAAGGCCACGCCCGAAGGTGCGCGCGACTACCTGGTGCCGAGCCGCACCCATCCGCGCAAGTTCTTTGCGCTGCCGCAGTCACCGCAGATCTTCAAGCAGTTGCTGATGGTGGCGGGCTTCGACCGCTACTACCAGATCGTGCGCTGCTTCCGCGACGAGGATCTGCGCGCCGATCGCCAGCCCGAATTCACCCAACTCGACATCGAGACCTCGTTCCTGGACCAGGAGCAGATCCAGCAGCTCATGGAAGGGCTGTTCGTGCATCTGTTCGATCAGGTGCTGGGCGTGAAAATCCCGCAGCCGCTGCCGCGCATGACCTACGCCGAGGCCATGCGCCGTTTCGGCTCCGACAAGCCGGACCTGCGCGTACCGCTGGAGCTGGTGGACGTGGCCGATCTGGTGCAGGGCTGCGATTTCAAGGTGTTTGCCGGCCCCGCCGCGGACCCGAACGGCCGGGTCACGGCGTTACGCGTACCCGGCGGCGGCAAGCTGACGCGCAAGGACATCGATGATTGCACCGCCTTCGTCGCGCGTTACGGTGCCAAGGGCCTGGCCTACGTCAAAGTGAACGCCAGCGCCCAAGGGCGCGAGGGACTGCAGTCGCCGATTCTCAAGTTCTTGAGCGATGCGGCGGTGAGCGGCATCCTCGAACGCACCGGCGCTGCCGACGGCGATCTGATTTTCTTCGGCGCCGACACCGCCAGGGTGGTGAGCGATGCGTTGGGCGCCCTGCGCGTGAAGCTGGGTCACGACCTCAAGATGCTCGATGCCGGTTGGAAGGCGCTGTGGGTGGTGGATTTTCCGATGTTCGAGTGGGACGCGGACACCAAGCGCTGGGCGGCCATGCATCACCCCTTCACCAGCCCTAAGAACCTGGACCCGGCGACGCTGGCGGCCAGTCCGGGCACGGCCGTGGCCAAGGCCTACGACCTGGTGCTGAACGGCTCGGAACTGGGCGGCGGCTCGGTGCGTATCCACTCGCAGGAACTGCAGTCGACGGTGTTCGATCTGCTGGGCATCGATGCGCAGGAGGCCCGACTCAAGTTCGGTTTCCTGCTGGATGCGCTCAAGCTCGGCGCGCCACCCCACGGCGGCATCGCCTTCGGCCTGGACCGCATCGCCATGCTCATGGCCGGCGCCGAGAGCATCCGCGATGTCATCGCCTTCCCCAAGACCCAGACTGCGGCCTGCCCGTTGACCGACGCGCCCACTGAAGTGAGCGAGGCGCAGCTCAAGGAATTGCATATCCGCGTGCACGTGCCGGTCAAGATCGACTAAAGCCCTTGGCGCCTGGTGAGCGCATCGTGGTGTTCGTGCACGGCCTGTGGATGAGCGGGCACGAATCGGTATTCCTGCGCCGCGACCTGCGCGCGCGGCTCGGCGCCTGCACCGAGGTGTTTTCCTATCCCAGCGTGGCCCGCGACGTCGGCGACAATGCGCGGGCGCTGTCGGCGTTTCTCACGTCGCTTACGGTTTCGCGTCTGGATCTGGTGGCGCACAGCCTGGGCGGATTGGTGGTGCTGAAATGCCTGGAGCTGCGCCCGCCCGCGGCGCCGGGTCGCGTGGTGCTACTGGGCTCGCCGCTCCAGGGTAGCGCCACGGCTCGCTCGCTGGCGCGCGTGCCGCTGCTCAAGGCCATGCTGGGGCGCGGCATCACGCAGGAGAGCGTGACTCCCGAGCACCGTTCCTGGCGGGGTTCGCGTGAGCTGGGTGTGATTGCGGGGAATCTGCCACTGGGGTTGGGTCAGTTGTTCGCCTCGCTCGATGTTCCGCACGATGGCACCGTAGCAGTGCAGGAAACTGAACTGCCCGGCGCGGCGGATCGCATCGTGCTGCCGGTCAGCCACACCGGCATGGTGTTCTCACCGAAGGTGTCCTATCAGTGCGCCTGCTTCCTGGATCACGGCCGCTTCGATCACGATGCCGCCTGATCCTGCGCGTCCAGCGCCTTCAAGCGGAACAGCAGGTCCAGCGCTGCGCGCGGACTGAGCGCATCCGGGTCAGCCGTCCGTAGCGTCTCGAGTACTGCGGACGGTGGCGGCCGCGGTGCATCCCGCGCGGCGAACAGCGGCAGCTCGCCCTGCGGTGAGGAGTGCGCGCGCAGCGCATCGCGCTCGCGCTCCAGCTCGCTGAGGTACCCGCGGGCCTGCTGGATCACCGAGGGTGGAATGCCTGCCAGCGCCGCCACTTGCAGCCCGTAGCTCTGGTTGGCTGGCCCTTCGCGCACGCTGTGCAGAAACACCAGCTTCTCGCCATGCTCCACCGCCTCCACGTGCACATTGGCAACCCCCGGCGCCTCGCTCGCCAGGCTCACCAGCTCGAAGTAATGCGTGGCGAACAGCGTGAAGCTGCGGATGCGATTGGCGATGAAGGCGGCGCAGGCCCAGGCCAGCGACAGGCCGTCGAAGGTGCTGGTGCCGCGGCCGATCTCGTCCATGAGCACGAGGCTGTGCTCGGTGGCGTTGTTGAGGATGTTGGCGGTCTCGGTCATTTCCAGCATGAAGGTGGAACGGCCGCCGGCCAGATCATCGGAGGCGCCGATGCGGGTGAAAATGCGATCGATGGGGCCGAACACGGCGCGCCGGGCCGGCACGAAGGCGCCGATGTGCGCGAGGATGGTGAGCAGCGCCGCCTGGCGCATGTAGGTACTCTTGCCGCCCATGTTGGGCCCGGTGATCACCAGCATACGGCGCTGCGCATGCAGGCGCAGATCGTTGGGGATGAAGGGTTCGCGCGCCGCCTGCTCCACCACCGGGTGTCGTCCGGCCTCGATGTCGATGATGGGTTCCTCGACCAGCTGCGGGCGCGTGCATTGCAACGCGGCGGCGCGTTCGGCGAAGCTGGCCAGCAGGTCCAGCTCGGCGATGGCGGCGGCGGTGCTCTGCAGCGCTGCGAGCTGCGCGATGAGCGCATCGAGGAGCGATTCGT
>JAFEGC010000181.1 GCA_018240265.1 Pseudomonadota bacterium
GCCAGGCACACCCTTGGGAATGGCTGCATCGGCGTCGATGAGATCTTGCTGTCTGAGGGCTTCCCAGAACTCCGCCGGTATCGTGAACCGCCAATACTCAATAAAACGAAGCACTTCAGCCGGACTGCGCGCTCCCGGGATGATGGCGGTGACCTGGGGACAGGCGAGCGGGAACTGCACGGCTGCAGCGCCGAGCGGCACGTGGAAGCGCCGGCAGACCTGCTCGATTGCCGACACCTTTGCGACGATCTGCGGCGGCGCGGGCGCATAATCGTAATACAGGGGTGCACCGGACTGGGTACCGGTGGCTAGGATCCCGGAATTGAAGACACCTCCCAGCACCACGCTCGCGCCGCGCTCTGCGCAACGCGGGAAAAAACGAGCGAGCGGAGACTGCTCGAGCAGCGTGTATCGGCCGGCCAGGAGAAAGCCGTCGATCGGTCCCCAGTCGAGCGCCTCATCACAGATCTCCCATTCATTGCAGCCGAGACCCAGCGCGCGCACCAGTCCGGATTCGCGCAGCTCTGTGACCGCGCGCATACCGGAACGCTTTAGAATGCCCAGTTGTTCCTCGTGCCGGTCCTGGTGCGTGAGCCTGCCGATATCATGAATCAGCAGGATGTCCACGCTCGAGACACGCAGCCGGCGCAGGCTCGATTCGAACGAGCGCATGATCCCGTCGTAGCTGTAATCGAAGTGCGCCGCGTAAGGTGGGGTCGAAACGAAGCCATGGCGAACCCGCGGCAAGTTGTCTTCGTCGAGCCGGTGCAAGGTGCGCCCCACCTTGCACGAAATGTTGAACTGCTCGCGCGGCCGTCCCGCGAGTGCCGCACCCAGCCTTTGCTCGCTCAGACCAAATCCGTACAGAGGCGCGGTATCGAAGTACCTGACCCCCTGTGACCAGCACTCGTCGACAGTGGACTGTGCTTCGCTGTCCGTGAGCGGTTGGTAAAGATTGCCGAGCGCGGCGGTACCGAGCCCAAGCTCGGTGAGGCGCACGCCCGAGCGGCCGAACTCGCGGCCGGCAAGCACCTGCGATCCGGGCAGTTTAGCGGCCAAGCCTACCACGCCACTCGGCGCCACTTGGAAAGGTATAGCGCGCCACAGACTCGTCACGCATTTTGATGCTGAAGCCGGGCGCACGCGGAGCCAGATACGCTCCGTTCACCACTTTGCAGGGATCCACGAAATGCTCGTGCAGATGATCGACGAACTCGACCATGCGATTTTCGTGCGTTCCCGAAATGCTGACATAGTCGATCATGGAAATGTGCTGCACATATTCGCAAAGACCAACGCCGCCCGCGTGCGGCCAGATCGGCTTGCCGTATTTCGCCGCCATCAGGGCGACGGCAAGAATCTCGCTCAGTCCGGCGAGACGGCATGAATCGACCTGCACGACATCGATCGCCCCGCTCTCGATGAACTGCTTGAAGAGCACCCGGTTTTGGCAGTGCTCGCCCGTAGCAACGCGGATCGGGGCAATAGCCTCGCGGATCTTCCGGTGTCCGAGCACATCGTCTGGACTGGTAGGCTCTTCGATGAACCAGGGCTCAAACTGTGCAAGCTCCCTGACCCAGGCAATGGCCTCACCCACCTCCCAGCGCTGATTCGCATCGATCAGCAGTTTGATGTCTGGTCCGATGGTGTCGCGCGCGATCCGGCAGCGGCGCTTGTCATCGTTGACCGAGCCACCGACTTTGAGTTTGACGGCACCGAAACCGCTCGCGACGGCCTCCCGGCAAAGCTCCGCAAGCTTGGCATCGCTGAATCCCAGCCAGCCCGCGGAAGTCGTATAACAAGGATAGCCATGTGCCAGCAGATGCTCGATCCGCGCGTTCTTGCCCGGCTCGGCGGCACGCAGGATGGCGAGCGCATCTTCACGCGTGAGCACATCGCTGATGTAGGTCAGATCGAGGCAGTCGACGAGTTGAGCGGGCGTCATGTCGCTCACCAGGCGCCACACGGGTTTGCCGGCGCTTCTCGCCCAGAGATCCCACACGGCGTTGATGATGACGCCCGCTGCCATGTGAACGACACCCTTCTCCGGACCGAGCCATCGCAGCTGGGTGTCCGACTGAAGGCTGCGGTAGAAGGCGCCCATCCCGGCAGTGATTTCGCTCAGGGTCCGTCCGATGATCAGATGGCGCATCGCCTCCACGGCGTGACAGCAGATATCGTTGCCGCGTCCGATCGTGAAAATCAGCCCGTAGCCAGCGAACCCGTCGTCAGTCTCGATGATGACATAAGTGGCGGAATAGTCCGGGTCCTTGTTGGTCGCGTCCGATCCGACCAGTTCGTCCGAAGTGGGGAATCGGACGTCGGACACGCTCAGCTTCACGATCTTTCCGGACACGGGCACTATCCTTTGAAATATTACTGATGAAAACTAATACTATCCATGAAAATTGACTTTCGCAAGCATATTGGGTGGGATGCGTGGGATGAGTAGCTCCAGCATGAAGTCGCGCAGCAAGCCTTATTCCGCGCCAGCCCTAGAAAAGGGGCTCGACGTGCTCGAACTGCTATCGCGCGAGGATGAAGGCCTGACCGTCTCCGCGATTGCCAAACGGCTGAACCGCTCGGTCAGTGAGCTGTTCCGCATGCTAGTGGTGCTGGAACGAAGAGGTTACCTTCGGATAGATCCCAACACTGACAGATACCAGTTGAGCCTCAAGCTGTTCGAGCTGGCGCACCGCTTCAGGCCGGTGCAGCAGCTCACTGCTGTCGCCAATCCCCTGATGAAGGATATGGCTTACGACATCCAGCAGTCCTGCCATCTCGTCATCTACTACGAGGGCAAGGGACATGTCGTCGCACAGCAGGACTCGCCGGCGCGGCTCGTCTTCAGTGTACGGCTGGGTGCCGAGGTACCGCTGCTGGAAACCTGCTCGGGCCACGTCCTGCTCGCCTACGCTACTGAGAAGCAGCGCAAGACGATGCTAGCCAGAATCCCCCGACACCTCCGCACATCCACACCGCTCGACCTCGATGCAATCATCAAGCAGGTGCGCGACCGCGGCTTCGAGCGTTTCCCCAGCCTGCAGGTCGCGGGAGTCACGGACATCGGCTACCCGATCTTCGACCACGCGGGCGACGCCATTGCGGTGCTCACAGTACCTTATTTTCCCTTCCACGATGCAGGCCACCACATCGATATCGAACGTGCGCATGAATGGCTCGCGAAGACCGCCCTTCTCATCTCACGCGAACTCGGTTACACAGCCTAGCAGGCATCCGTCACGATGCCTGTTGCCTCTTGCCTTCCGTAGACTCGCATGCCACCAGCCGCCTCATTTCCTGAGCGCCAGCTCAATGGGGCGCCCTCAGTGAGAGTCGGTCTTGCACTGAAAACTCGTGGCGAACATTGGATCCCCTTTCCCATCCCAGCGCGCGATCGCCGGATAGGCGCACAGCAGCCCCGTACGTTCGATCTGCGCCTTCGGATCACCAGACAGCGCCGACATCAGATCCCGTGGTCGCCAAGCCTCAATCTGTCGGGGCGCCACACCTTGTTCGACCCAGTGCTCCAGCGCCTTTCCCATATCGGACTCGGGCCGTCCGTCAGGCTTCGCCGGCCCCGGATTGAACATGTAGGGGCCAGGGCCACCCACGCAATGCTGCATGCCAGGCGCCATGAACAGGCGCACCGATTCCAGGGCGCGGGGCCCCATGCGTTCGACCACAGCATTGAAATAGTGGATCGTGCCGAGCGGGGGCAGCGCCGCATCTGACCAGCCGTGCCAAAGGATCAACTTCCCGCCATGCGCGAAGAAGCGCGTGAGATCAGGATCCGTCGCGTTGAGGATGGGACCCCAGCGGTCGCGAACGGCAGCGTAGTCCCGATCGAAATCGAACTGACGGAAATCCCAGCCTGGATCGCCAGTGACGAAGTCACGCATGAAACTTCGAAGGAAGAACAGCTGCGTGGTACCCTTGTCGGCGCTGCCGAAGATCCACCCTTCCCATCCAAGGCCCGGAAAGCTGCCAACCTCTCCGCCGGGAGAGAAGCCGGGGTAAATCTGATGTCCCTGGGAATCGTGAGGGCCCTGATAAATGGCTTCCAGTGCGCTCCACTGCCGGGTAGTCAGGCACAGCCGATTGGCGTCCTTACCGGAAGGACACTGCGACTTCAATGCCCGAACGTCGCAGCGTGCGGGATCCGCAATCACTCCATCATCGAGGCCATCCGTTTTAGCGCATTGCGCTTTCGTTTCAGCAGCGACTGAGGGAGTCATGACGGACGGAATCGCAGTGTCAGGACTTCCAAACAACACCTGGGCATTCCACAGGAAGCTACCGGCAACAGCGCCGACCCAGTCGTATGCCGGGGCACCAGCGATGATGCCATCGAAGTCCTGCGGATAACGCTGGGCTTCCATGAGCGCCTGGCGACCTCCGTTGGAGCAGGAAGCAAAATAGGAACGCGCGGGCGTACGCCGGTAGTAGCGCTTCACGATCGACTTGGCGGCGAGCGTGGTGAGGTGAATGGCGCGATCACCGAAGTCCGTGATTTTTTCTGGCTGATTCTTCGCCCACGCTTCTGTCCCCACCTGACCATGACCCGTATCGGTTGTTGCAGTGGCGTAGCCGCGCTGAACCGCAACCGCCATTTCGGCGCGGTTCAGGCTGCCCGCGAATCCCCCATTGCCGACACCCTGGTACTTGCCGTTCCAACCACTCGCGGGAAGCCAGACCTCGAAACGGATCTGTGAATCAGGGGAAGAAGAGATTACGCCGCTTACTACGCAACGAGCGGGCACCGGCAGCGCGAGCGCCGGCAATGGTGGGTCAGGCGCGAAGCGGCCTGCCGGCGTCAACTCGGTGGAAGTGATGTGTACATCCGGGAGCTCAATGGTGCGTAACGCCTCGCATCGCTGCTCGGTGGCACCGAGCGGCAATGACATGAGCAGGATGATCACGGACAGACTCGATACGCAACGTTTCATGCAAAGTTCCCTGACAATGACCCGAACACGATTGCAGATTCTCGAAAAGATCTTCGCCAGCTTTCCTCCTGTCATTGACGCCGTTCGACCGGCGCGAAACTTGCGGCATCGTTGGGATCGCCTCTGCCTCGATACATGGCGCGCAGCGGATAGGGATACACGGGCCGCGTGAAACTCAGCCGCGCAGGATCGACAGGGAATCTCCGATAGGGGTAAGCGAGCGGTTCGTCCTTGCTCAAGTGGCCGGTTAGGATTCTGTCGGGTGCACGTCCCTGTTCAACCCAAGTCTCCAAGGCGCCGAGGAAGTCCGCAGCGTCGGCGCCTACCCCACCAGAACAGTGATTCATGCCCGGGATCGCAAACAGCCTGACTGCTGCTTGCGTAGGCTTTCGTCCACCCAGCGTGCGCTCGACCGTTTCATAATAGTCAATTGCAGCACGTGCGGTGATCGGATCGTTGAGTCCCTGGTAAATCAGCAGCTTCCCGCCCGCGGCTACAAACCGCCGCAAATCGGGATTACTGCTGTCCACGAGCGACTCCATGATACCCATCCGTTTGGGGTCCAGGTCGAAGTCGATGCTATTCAACGTCCAGCCTGGACCAGGTTCCGGCGAAAGGAACAAGTACCGAAAACCGTTGGCGAAGAGAGTCAGATGGGTGGGTGGGTCGCCGCTTTTCCCGAAATAGGCCTCGCCATATGCTTGCTCTGAGCTTGGCAACAGTCCTCCGAGTGTCAATGCGACGCCCATCGAGTCTGTCGGGCCTGCATATAGCTTCCGGACGGCCTCAAGCTGGAACGGTGTCAAGCACGATTCCGTCTTTGTCCTTCCGCAGGCCAACTGCGCCGGATCAACCCGGCAGTGCATCGGATCGCCAACTATCCCGTCCTTGACACCGTCGTCAAGGTCGCATCGAGCGACTGCGCGTGCCGTCAGACGATTCAATTCCTCAGGTCCCAGCAGCGGTCGACCGGCGACGTCATGAGTCACCCGGTAGCCCCAAGCATAACTAAGGTAGACCAGCGACAGATCGATCGGAGGGGCACCGGCGA
>JAFEGC010000182.1 GCA_018240265.1 Pseudomonadota bacterium
CTCCACCAGCGCCTTCAGGTCCAGCGGAACCCGCTCGGCCTGGCGGATGCTTTCCTCGACGCGCGCCGCGGCGCCCAGCGCGCCCAGGATGGCCTGCAGGCGCTCGGTGCCGCCCAGCGCCCGTCTCAGGTATATCTGCTGCGCTTCGCTCACGCCCTCGAGTTCGAGATTGTCCAGCGAGGATTTCACGATGGACAATGGCGTGCGCAGCTCGTGCGAGAGCTTGCCGCCGAGTGTGCGCAAATAGTGGGTGTGCTCGGCCAGGCGCCCGAGCATGCGCGAGAAGCTGCGCGACAGTTCGCCGAGTTCATCACGCGCAGTGCTTTCGGGCATCTGCGTGTCGATGTGGCCGTCGGCCCGCAGCGCCGAATCCGCCGCATCGCGCAGCCGGCCGATGCGTATGCTGAGCCAGGTGGCAAAGCCGAGTACGAAGGCCACGGTCACGCCGGTGGCCATCAGCGTCAAATTGAACAGCCTGCTCAGCGCGCGGTCGCGCAGTCCGAGCAGCTGATCGCCCGCCTGTTCCAGCACCACCGCACCGGCGGTGGTGCCGTTGACCACCACCGGCGAGGCGGCGGCCAGCAGGATTTCATCCTGCCGTCCGACGCGAAACCACTGGGTCTGCGGATGCCCGTGCAGCGCGGCCGTGACATGCGGGCCTTCGAGTCGGTCGGGGAAGGACTCCTTGTGCGGCAGCTGGCTTACGTCCAGCGCCTGGAAACGCCGGTACCAGCCTACTTGCGCCGGTTCTTCGCCGGGGACGGAACTGGCTTCGGCCGAGCCGACGGTGGACAGCTTCAGCGCATTGGCGTCGATGACCGTGGCGCGTGTGCCGTCACGGATGAACGGCGCCAGCCAATCGAACAGCGTGCCGGAGGAGAAAAATAGGCGCCCGCCCAGCGGGTGATCAGCCTTGGGATGTTCAGCGCTGGGATGTTCGGCGCCGCCGCGCTCGGCGTCGGCCTGCTCAGCGCTGGCCAGCGTCCCAGCGCGATGCTGCGGAGCATTGCCGTCGATAGCCTCGATCCACAGGCGCGCGCCCACCATGGACAGCGGGATGCGAAATTCCAGTGCATAGCCGCGTGCCCGCTGCAACCAGAAGCCCTGGATGCGCGGCTCGGAAGTCACGGTGATGGCGCCGTTCTCGCCGCGCGTCTCGATCTGCGCCGCCACCATGCCCGGAGCATTGGTGAAAAACAGGTAGTTCTGCACTGCGCCGTCCGGGTCCTGCAAGGCGAATTCGATGCGGTCGGCGTGCTGGATGCCCTGGCTGATGTCCCCGCCGGGCGCATCGAAGTGGGCATCGTCCACCTCGATGTATAGAAACAAGTAGTGATCCGTGACCCCGGCCTGCAGCCGGGCGCGCAGGCCAGCGGCCGGCAATGGAAGCGGTGCGACTGGAATGTTCCAGTCGTCGCGATAACCATCCAGGAGCGGCGTGGCCCGCAGCGGAAAGGCATAGATGTCGCCGCTCGCCGCATCGAAGCGGCCCGGAGACTCGCTGCTGTGGAACATGCGCTGCGGCTGCGCGGACAGGGCATTGGCGATGGTGCCGGCGCTGGCCAGCAATGCCTGTTCCTGCGAGGCGCGCAGCACCGTCTGCACCTCGCGCGCGTACTGGCATCCCGCCCACGGCAGCACCAGCGTGGTCAGGGCCAGCAACAGCAGTTGCAGCCGGATGCTCACTCGACCCAGCGATAGCCCATGCCGTAGGCGGTCTGGATGGTATCGAACGCCGCATCCACCGCCTGGAATTTGCGCCGCACCCGCTTGATATGCGAGGTGATGGTGTTGTCGTCCAACACTACGTTGGCGGCATCCATGAGCTGCTGGCGATTCTTCACGTGGCCGGGATTTTTTGCCAGCGCATGCACGATCCAGAACTCGGTAAGCGACAGCGTGACCGGCTGCGCGTTCCAGGTGACCTGCATGGTCTCGATGTCGATGCTCAAGGGCCCTCGCCGCAGCACCTGCGCCGCGTCCTCGGGCCGGCGCAGCGCGTCGATGCGCCGGAACAGCGCCGCCACGCGCGCCGCCAGGTGCGGCAGGCTCACGTCCTTGGTGAGGAAATCATCCGCGCCCAGACGCAGACCGGACACGGCATCGAGTTCGCTGTCGCGCGCCGTCAGAAAAATGATGGGCAGCTCCGCCGACAGGGCGCGCAGATCGCGGCACAGGTCGAAGCCGCCCTCGGCCTCGTCCTCCAGCGAGATGTCGATGATCACGAGGTCCGGGAGCCTCACGCCGAAGGCCGTCATCGCCGCGCGCCGGTTGGCGTAGGTCTTGACCTGGTACCCCATCCGCGACAACGCCGCGGCATAGTTCTCGCGCAGGCCTTCCTCGTCCTCGACCACGGCGATGCTCTTTTTCATGCGCCGAATCATAGCCCAAGCAGGCCGGCAACGGCCCCGAGTGGGCCGTTTGCCCGAATTCGTCATGATTTGCCGCCATCCTGCCCGGATCGCGCCCCGCAGGTTTCCCCGGCGTGCGTTGCAATGACCCTGGCATCACTTCTACAGGCATACAGGCAGGAGAAACCCATGTTCATCCGGCACCCCCCTCAGTGGTTCCAGCTGCGCAGCGAGGGTGCGCGCAACTGGCTGGCGCTGGCACTGCTGCTGGCGGCGTGGAATTTCAGCGACAACGACGCGGCGTGGGCGCAGACGCATGCCGCCCCGGCCGGTGCCGCTTGCGGCCGATGCCAGGCGCATCGCAGAATCGCTGCCGTTGTGCAGCACCTCGATCTTCAGCACTGACCCGACAGTCGTGGATTCCGCGAGCGCACACCAAGCCCCACCCACCGCCGAGTTATGGACTCACCTTCGCCAGGACCGTCGCTACATCGCGATGATGGGATTCGGGTTCTGTTCCGGCATCCCCTACCAACTCGTCTACTACACGCAATCGGACTGGTGGTCGCAGGCGGGGGTTGCTGTTGGCACCATCGGCGTGCTCGGTGAACTCGCGATTGCCTATCAGCTCAAGTTTCTGTGGGCGCCGTTCCTCGACGATTTTTCGCCACCCGTCATAGGCCGGTGGTTGGGCGGCCGGCGAGGGTGGATTTTGCTGGCGCTGCTCGGATGCATGTTCTCGCTGGCCGGCGTCGCGTTCGGAGATCCAGGTCACTTCCTTGCATGGACCATCGCATTCACGCTGTCGCTGGGCGTGTTTGGCGCCACGCTGGATGCCGCGGTCGATGGCTGGCGCATCAATGCCGCGCCGCCCGGGAAGCAGGCATTGATGACCAGCTTCGCCGAGATCGGCTACCGCTTTGGCGCGCTGACTTCCGGCGCGGTGGCGCTATCGCTGGGCCAGCATCTGGGATGGCGGGCTTCCTACCTCATCATGGCGGCGCTGCTGATCGTGGGAACGGCCTGTGTTTGGATCGCGCCGCAGACCACCGCGGATGGCCGCCCCGCGGATCGTCCCCCGGGCCCGCGATCCACACTCCTCGGAACCCTGTGGACGCCGCTGCGGGACCTGGTGAGTCGGCTCGGGCGCTTCGCGGTTCCCGTGCTCGTGCTGATCGCGGGTTTTCGGCTGCCCGGGTACCTCACCACCGCCATGTCCATGCCGCTGTTCAAGCACCTGCATTACAGCGAGGACCACATCGCGCTAGTCACCAAGACCTTCGGCTTCTTCGTCGCGATCCTCGCCACGATGTTCTCGGCATGGCTGGTGCGCCGGATCGGCATCCTGCGCTCGCTGTTCGTCGGCACGGCAGCCGCGTCCGCCTCGCATCTCGCGCTCGCGTGGCTGGCGACGGATGGCAATGACTTCTGGGCCTTTTGCCTGGCGGTCAGCATCGAGAATTTCGCCTATGTCTTCGCGCAGATGGTGCTGATCACCTTCATGTCGCTGATCGTGTCGAAGGAACATGCCACCGCCCAGTTCGCGCTGCTCACCTCGCTGTGCGCCTTCCTCGGCCATCAATTCGCCGCCGGCTCGGGCTTCGTGGTCGAGCGGGTGGGTTATGCGCAGTTCTTCGTTGGCACCGCGCTCATCGGCATTCCGATTGCGATGCTGGCGTGGTGGGTGTGGAGGCGGGGGTTTTCGATAGAAAACGCACCACCACATCGGTGAAATCACTGAAAACGCCATCCACCCGCTCCTCGTCGAACAGCGCGCGCAGCACCGCGTCGGAGTCCGGCGCCGATGGTGGCAGGGCATCGACTCGGTGAGTGTAGGGATGGATTTTCAGACCGCGCGCCCGGGCGCGGGCCGCGAGGCCAGTGCTGCCCGGCCTGCCCGTTTCATCCCAGCGCACCAGTTGTGAAATCTCGGGACCGATGCCCTGGGCGAAATCTGCCACCTCATCCAGACCGGCGTCGCTGCGCAGGGCATCGTAATCCGTGCTGGACTCCTTCCAGGCGTTTTCACCGACCAGCTGGATAAGTTTGAGCCGGCTGCCCAGCTCATGGCGCACGCGCCTCGATTCCAGCGCATCGAAGCACTGGAAGTACACGTTGGAGTCGGCGTCCCGGTAGCCGTACTTCGACAGGGTGTCGAGCACGATGCGGCTGATGTCCTGTCCCTGCCGGCGGTGCCAGGCGGGATACTTGACCTCGGTGTACAGCCCCGCCTCGCGATTGAGGCTGCGGTTGATGCCCTGCAGGAACTCGATTTCCTCACCCAGGGTGTTGACGCCGAAGTGCACCTGGGTGCTGGGGAAGCGTCGCGGAAAGACGACGTGGCCTTGGTCGTCGACGCGCTCGAATCGGCGTAGCGCGCGGATTTCTTCCAGCGTGAAATCGATGGCGTAGTAGTGGCCGTCGGCGCGGGCCCGTCCCGGGAAGCGTGCGGCCACGTCGGTCACGTCCTCCAGGAAAATATCGTGCGTGACGATGGGGACGCCGTCGCGGGTGATCACCACGTCCTGTTCGATGAAATCCGCGCCCAGCCCGATGGCAAGCGCCTTCGCTTCCAGGGTGTGCTCGGGCAGGTAGCCGCAGGCGCCGCGATGCGCGATGACGATGGGCTCGCGCGCCGCGCTCATGGCGCGTGCGCAGGCAAGCGTCGCAGCTCGTCCTGGACCAGCGCGCCGAGTTCTTCCGCGGAAATGGCGCCATCGGCGAAGCGGCCGTTTATGAAGCTGGCCGGTGTGCCGGCGATGCCAAGCTGTTCGGCCTCGCGCACGTCTTTTGCCACGGCCTCGGCGGCCTTGCCGCCATCCAGGCAGCGATCGAACGCGCCCGCATCGAGGCCGATGCGTCGCGCCTTGTCCTTCAGCGCGTTCACCTCGAGGCTCGACTGCTCGGCGAACAGCAGGTCGTGCATTTCCCAGAAGCGGCCCTGCTCCTGGGCACAGACTGCGGCTTCGGCCGCCTTCTGCGCATTCGGGTGGATGTTGACCAGCGGCAGGTGGTGAAAGATGAGCTGGATGCGGTCCGGATATTGCTCCATGACCTGCCTGACCACCGGCGCGTAGCGCCCGCAGTAGGGACATTGGAAATCCGAGAACTCCTCCAGCGTGACCGGCGCGTTCGCCGGCCCGCGCCGCGGTCCGTCCAGCGGCACGGTCTCGCGCATCGGTTCCAGCTCGATGCGCGCGTGGAACTTGGAGCGCAGCGAGTCGAGATAGCGCCGCTGCGCGCTTTCGCGCGCCTGGTCCTGCAGGTAGTCCTTGATGCGCGCCTGCACCGACTCGAACGGCTGGGCGATGCGCGAGCGGTTGGCATCGTAGAAGCTGCGCACCTCCCCCTCGCCCATCGCTGGGATCTGCACCGCGCCGAGGAGTTTGTCCGGCGTGCTCTTGCGCGCGGTGGCCTCCAGCGCGAGCACGCGTTCATCGACCAGCTTGCCCAGTTCCTGTTCCAGCACGGCCTGCCGGTTGCGCTCGAAGCGCAGCGTGGCCTGCCGCTGGATGCGTTCCTCGTTGCGGTGTTCTTCCTCGATGCGGGGCGCGGCGCGCGCATCGAGTTCGGTGGCCTCCACGGCCTGCGAGCCGATATGGGCCACCGCGCCGCCGGCCGCGCGCGCATCGCCGCTGAG
>JAFEGC010000183.1 GCA_018240265.1 Pseudomonadota bacterium
CGCCGTCGCGGTCGCGCACCGCGAAGATGCTCTCGCCGCCGATTTCCAGTGTCACGTAATCCCCGACCTTGGGCAGATCGCTGACATGGCACAGAATCTGCCAGCTCGAACACAGGATGCGCTGCATTTCCAGCCGCGTCATCTCGGCGTTGTTGTACACCCAGGCGGGCAGCGCGCGCGGCGAGCTGGAAACGGATTTGGGGAGGGCGCTCAGGCTCATGGCGGCTCCTGGCCACGCTTATATGATCATGCAATTTAGCTTAAACAAAGCCTGTCTGGCAAGCTCGCGTCGCAGCATGATAGTCCTTTATTTTAGGTAAATCGCTTAATCCATTGATATTGTATGAGCATATAAAAAATTTGCCCGCCGCCGACTGGGATGGTAGCTTGTGCAAGCCGTTCAACCGGAGATCCCCATGACCCGCAATCTCACCAAGAGCAATGCCCATTTCAAGAAAGCGTTGCAGAAGCTTCCTCTGGGAGTGGCTTCGAATTTCCGCTTCTGGGGCGAGGACCGCACCATCTACGTGAAGCAGGGCCGCGGCGCGCGTGTGTGGGATTTGGACGACAACGTGTACGTGGACTATCGCCTGGGCTACGGTCCGGCCATCCTCGGGTATGCCGACCCGCGCGTGGATGCTGCCGCCATCGAGGGCATGAAAGTGGGCGGCGTGTTCGCGCTGTCCACCGAGCGCGAACTCACCGTGGCCGAGAAGATTTCACGCATGGTGCCGGCCGCCGAATTGGTGCGCTACTCGAACTCCGGCACCGAGGCGGTGATGGCGGGCCTGCGGCTGGCGCGCGCTTATACGGGACGCGACGATTACGTGATCCTGGAAGGCAGCTATCACGGCTTGTTCGACGCGGCCATGTGGTTCACACCCATGGATCAGTGGAGCCAGGTCGGCGATCCGGAAATCAAACCCTACAGCGAGGGCGTGCCGCTGAGCACGCGCAGCTTTGCGCACTTCGTGCAGGCGAACGATGCGAACCAACTGGAGGATGTATTCAAGCGCCATGCCGACCGCCTGGCCTGCATGCTCATCGAGCCCATCATGGGCAACTGCCTGGGGATCTCGGCGGAGCCCGAATACCTGAAGGCGGCACGAGCGCTGTGCGACAAGTACGGCGTGCTGTTGTTCATCGATGAGGTCAAGACGGGTTTTCGCGTGGCGCGCGGCGGCGTGCAGGAGCTGTACGGTGTGCACGCCGACATCTGCACCTTCGCCAAGGCGGTGGCCAACGGCTACCCCATTTCGGTGCTGGCCGGGCGCGAGAAAATCATGCGCAAGCTGGGCAAGGGCGTGGCGCATGGCGGCACCTACACCGCGCACGCGGTGTCGCTGGCCGCCGCGGAAAAAACGCTGGAAATCCTCGAGACCACGGCTGCGCTGGAGAAGATCGCCGATTACGGCACGCGCTTGCGCAACGGCATGCGCAGCGTGCTCAACGCGCGCGGCATCGCGCATAGCTTCGTCGGGCACCCTTCCATGAGCGGACTGTATTTCGCGGCCGAGCCGCCGCGCAACTACCGCGCCTGGAAGAGCAGCGATTACTCCTTCTACGATGCCATGGCGCGGGTGCTGCACGACGAAAAGATCCTGTGCGAGCCGGATTCGCGCGAGCCCTGGTTCATCTGCGAGGCGCACGACGAGTCCTGCATGAAGGACACGCTGGCGGCGTTCGAGAAGGCGGTGGATGCCACGCTCCAGGCCGGAGGCGTGGTCGACAAAGCCTCGGCTTGAGCCGCTCCCGCTTGAGCAAGCCTGACGTCATCGTCATCGGCGCCGGGCACAACGGCCTGGTGAACGCCTGTTATCTCGCGCGCGCCGGGCGCAAGGTGCTGGTGCTGGAGCGCAACGAATACGTCGGCGGCGCGGCGGTGAGCCGCCAGCTATACCAGGACTTCACCTACTCGAACTGCTCCTACGTGTGCAGCCTGTTGCGCCCCGAGATCATGCGCTATCTGGAGCTGCCCAAGTACGGACTGCAGATCATCCCGTACGAGGGCGGCTGCACCATGATGCGCGACGGCGGGCATCTGGCGGTGTACGACAATCACGATGCCTTCCGGCGCGAGATCGCGCGCCACTCCAAGTGCGATGCGGAAAGCTACGGCCGCTACTCGCGCGATGTCATGCGCCAGTGCAAGTTCATCAAGCCGCTGCTGATGCGCGAGCCGCCCGATCCTACCTCGTTCCGGCCGCGCGACATCGCGGAGCTTTTGTTCCTGGGCAAACGATTCCACGCCATGGGCGAGAAGCGCATGTATGACTCGATGCGCTTCTGGACCATGAGCGCAGCGGATTTTCTGGATGAGTATTTCGAGAGCGAGATCGTCAAGGCGCATTTTTCCGGCACGTCCATCATCGGCACGGCGCTGGGGCCGCGTTCGCCCGGCTCCGCCTACGTGTTGCTGCATCACTACATGGGCGACATCGACGATACGGTGGGCGCCTGGGGCTTCGCGCGCGGCGGCATGGGTTCCATCACCCAGGCGTTGAAGGCTTCGCTGGAGGATAGCGGCGGGACGGTGCGCGTCTCGGCGCCGGTGCAGAAAATCCTGGTGCGCAACGAGCGCGCGGTGGGTGTGCGCCTGGCCGACGGCGAGGAGATCTTCGCCTCCACCGTGGTCTCCAACATGGACGTGCGCCGCACCTTCCTCAACAGCATGGACGAATCCGACCTGCCCGGCGAGTTCCTGCGCCAGGTGAAGAACTTCAAGATCCGCGGTTCCTCCGGCAAGCTCAACATCGCGCTCGACGGATTGCCGAGCTTTCCGGCCATTCCGCCGGGCTCGCCCTGCATCCGCGGCGACCTGCACATCACCGACACCATCGAGATGGTGGAACGCGCCTACGATGACTGGAAGGCGGGACGCTGGTCGCAGGCGCCGTACGTGGACATGCTCATCCCGACGCAGATCGACCCGACCATGACGCCGCAGGGCAAGCACTACATGTCGGTGTTCGTGCAGTACTGCCCATACAAGCTGGCGGAAGGGGAGTGGACGCCGGAGCGGCGCCAGGCCTTCGGCAACACGGTGATCGATGCCATCGCACGGCACAGCCCCGATTTCAAGAGCCTGATTCTGCACGCCGAAATCCGCACGCCCTGGGACATCGAGAACGAAGTGGGCCTGACCGAGGGCAATATCTTTCAAGGCGAGCTGACGCTGGACCAGCTGCTGTTCAACCGGCCCATCCCCGGCTACGCACAGTACCGGAGTCCGGTGCGCGGGTTGTATATGTGCGGATCCAGCACGCATCCGGGCGGCGGCGTCATGGGCGCGCCCGGCGCCAACGCGGCGCGCGCCATCTTGCGCGATGCGGGTCTTCGCGATGCCGGCCCGGGGCGGCATTGATCATGGCCGATCCCTACGATTGCATCGTCATCGGCGCGGGCCACAACGGCCTGGTATGCGGCGCTTATCTCGCGCGCGCCGGGCGCTCGGTGCTGATCCTGGAAGCGGCCGATGCGCCGGGCGGCGCGGCCGTCACGCGCGAGTTCGCTCCCGGCTTCCGGTGTTCGGCCGTGGCGCACCTGCTGCACATGCTGCCCTCGCGCATCGGCGCGGAGCTCCAGCTCGAACGGCATGGCTTGTCGGTGGCACGCGGCATTCCCAGCATTGCGCTGAACCGCGACCAGGCGCCCTTGGCGCTGGATGCGGCGGGGTTGGCCACCGCCGGTCACGAGGACGCGGCGGCGATGCGAGACTACACCGCTCAGCTACGGCGCTTCGCGGCGGTGCTGTATACCGCGCTCGATGCCGCGCCGCCACGGCTGGGCACCGGCGCGAGTCGCGACCACCTGGCACTGCTCAAGCTGGGCTGGCAGTTGCGCAAGCTGGGCCGGCGCGACATGCGCGAGCTCCTACGCATCGGCGGCATGAACGCCTACGATCTGCTGGAAGAACACTTCCGCAGCGATGCCCTGAAAGGGGCGCTGGCGCTGGATGCCACGCTCGGCACGAATTTCGGACCGCGCTCGCCCGGCACGGTGCTCACGCTTCTGTATCGGCTGGCCTGCGAAGGCGCCGCCGGCGGCACGGCGGTGGTCCGCGGCGGCATGAGCGGCCTGAGCCAGGCGCTGGCGGCATCCGCAACCGCGGCCGGCGCCACGCTGCGACTGAACGCCGCGGTCAGCGGCATCCTGGTCGACTCGGACCGCGCCGTCGGCGTGCGGCTGGAAGACGGCGAGCAAATCCGCGCGCGAAGCGTCATATCCAATGCCGACCCCAAGACCACTTTCCTCGACCTGCTCGGCGCACGGCACCTGGACACGGGCTTCGTACGCTCGGTGCACCATCTGCGTAGCCGGGGGCTTGCGGCCAAGCTCCACCTGGCGCTGAATGGCGCTCCGGCCTTCACCGGCCTGGATGCGGCGAGCTTGAGCGGCCGGCTGCTGATCGCGCCGTCGATGGATCACGTGGAGCGTGCCTACAATCACTCCAAGTACGGCGAGTTTTCCGACGAGCCGGTGATCGAGCTCACCGTGCCCAGCGTGCACGATGCCTCGCTGGCGCCGGCCGGCCAGCACGTGCTCTCGGCGGTGGTGCAGTACGCGCCGCACACGCTCAAGCGCGGCTGGGACGAGTCCTCCCGCGTGACCTTCCAGGATCGCATCGTCGGCACCATCGACCGTGTCGCGCCCGGCCTGCGCGATCGCATCGTCGCGGCGGAGATGCTCACGCCGGCCGACATCGAGCGGCAGTTCCGCATCAGCGGCGGCCACTGGCATCACGGTGAGCTGGCCTTCGACCAGTTCTTCATGGTACGGCCGGTACCGGGGGCGGCGCAGTATTCCACGCCGCTGGCGGGGCTGTACCTGTGCGGCGCCGGCGCGCATCCGGGCGGCGGCATCACGGGTCTGCCGGGCCGCCATGCCGCGCGTCGCGTGATCGAGGAGAATGCCTGATGATCGACGACCCGGCTGGCCTCACGCATTTTCGCACGCCGCTCCTGAAGACGCCGTTCCACGAGCGCGCACGCGAGCTGTCGCAGGTGGACCGCTTCGTCGCCTGGGCCGGCTACACCACGGTGGATGTGTTCAGTACCGTGGAACAGGAATACTTCGCCGCACGCAACGCGGTGACGTTGTTCGACCTCACGCCCATGGTCAAGTACCGCATCAGCGGTCCGCAGGCGCTGCCGTATCTGAACCGCCTGGTGACGCGCGATGTCGCCAAGCTCAAGGACAACCGCGTCATGTACTGCGTGTGGTGCAACGACGATGGCCACATCATCGACGATGGCACCATCTTCCGCTTCGGCGAGCAGGAGTTCCGGCTGTGCACGGCCGAGCGTCAGATCGACTGGCTGCTGGATTCTGCTTTCGGCTTCGAGGTGCGGGTGGAGGAGGTGACCGAGCACATCGCGGCGCTGGCGGTGCAGGGCCCCACGTCCTGCGCGCTGCTCAAGGCCGCCGGGCTCGCCGGCATCGAGAATTTGAAACCCTTCGAGTGCGGGCAGTTCCGCCTCGAGGGGCTGCCGCTGATGGCTTCGCGCACCGGCTTCACCGGCGACCTGGGTTACGAGATTTGGATGGAGCCGCCGCACGCGGTGACGGTCTGGGACCGCCTGATGCAGTTGGGCCAGTCGCGTGGCATCCGGCCGATGGGTTCGCTGGCCTTGAATATGGTGCGCCTGGAGGCCGGTTTCTTGAGTCCCAACGTGGATTTCGTCTCGGCCGAGCACACCTTGCGCGCGGGAAGGGACCGTTCGCCGCTGGAACTGGGGCTGGCCTGGCTGGTGGATTTCGACAAGGGGCAGTTCACCGGACGCCGCGCGCTGCTGGCCGAGCAGCATCGTGGCGTGGCGCGCATGCTGGTGGGACTGGACATCGAGGGCAACAAGCCCGCGCACAATGCACTGCTGTACACCGATCGCGATGGGCGGCGCGAAATCGGCAGCATCACCTCTGCCATGTGGTCACCGACTTGCAAGCGCAACATCGCGCTTGCTATGGTCGAAGCACCGCAT
>JAFEGC010000184.1 GCA_018240265.1 Pseudomonadota bacterium
GAGCCGCGCGCGCGGCTCGCGCCCTTGCGCACCGCCGCCTCGCGTGCCGCGTTCTCAGCCAGGTGCCCGGCCAGCTTGAGGCGCTGCGCCTCGCCGCCCGACAGCGTGGGCACGGGCTGACCCAGGCGCAGGTAATCCAGGCCCACGTTCTCCAGCGGCTTCAGGCGCAGCACCACCTCCGCGTCGCCGGAGAAAAACGCCAGCGCCTCGCTGACCGTGAGGTCGAGCACGTCGGCGATGCTCTTTGCGCCGCCGAACGGTTCACCGGCATGGCGCGCGAGCTTGCATTCCAGCACCTCGGCACGAAAGCGCCGGCCGTCGCAGTCGGGGCAGCGCAGGTACACATCCGACAGGAACTGCATTTCCACATGCTCGAAGCCATTGCCGCCGCAGGCCGGGCAGCGGCCGTTTCCGGCGTTGAAGCTGAACGTGCCCGGCGTGTACTTGCGCCGGCGGCTCTCGGGGAGCTTGGCGAACAGCGCGCGGATGGCATCGAAGGCGCCCACGTAGCTCGCCGGGTTGGAGCGCGTGGTGCGACCGATCGGGCTCTGGTCCACCATGATCACGGCGTCGAGCAGCTCGCTTCCCAGCAGCTCATCCATCGCACCCGCGATTTCCGTGGGCTTGCCCTTGGCGCGCAGCAGCGCCGCGTACAGCACGTCGTGCACCAGCGTGGACTTGCCCGAGCCGGACACGCCGGTGACGCACACCAGCCGCTGCAGCGGAAAGTCCACGTCGATGTTCTTGAGATTGTGCTCGCGCGCGCCACGCAGCCGCAGCCACTGCGTCGGCGCGGGTTGCGGTGCCGCCGGCACGTGGCAGGACTTGCGCCCCAGCAGATAATCCGCCGTCAGCGAGCCCCGCGCTTGGGCGATCTCAGAAGCCGGTCCGTTGAAAACAATTTGTCCGCCATGCTCACCCGGCCCCGGCCCCACGTCGATGATGCGGTCGGCGGCGCGCATCACGTGCGGGTCGTGCTCCACCACCACCAGCGTATTGCCGGCATCGCGCAGCCGCTGCATCACCCCGACGATGCGCTGCACGTCGCGCGCATGCAGTCCGATGGACGGCTCGTCCAGCACGAACAGCGTATTGACCAGCGAGGTACCCAAAGCAGTGGTGAGGTTGATGCGTTGGACTTCGCCGCCCGACAGGGTGCGCGATTGCCGGTCCAGCGTGAGGTACGAAAGGCCCACATCGGCGAGGTAACGCAGGCGCGTGCGGATCTCACCCAGCACCAGTTCCGCCGCATCGTCCAGCGGCGCCGGCAGTTCGAGTACATCGAACACGCCGCGCACGCGTTCCAGCGGCATCAGCATGATGTCGCGGATGTTGTAGCCGGGCAGTGCGGCCCCCGGCTCGCGGCGGCCGGTGGCGATGCGCCACAGCAGCGCATCGGGCTTGAGGCGTGCGCCGCCGCAGGCCGTGCACTCGGTGTAGGAGCGATAGCGCGACAGCAGCACACGGATGTGCATCTTGTACGCCTTGGTTTCCAGCCACGCGAAAAAGCGCCGCACGCCGTACCACACATGCTTGGTCCATTCGCCTTCGCCCTCGATCACCCAGTGGCGCTGCGTGTCGCTGAGTTCGCGCCACGGCACATCCACCGGAATGCCGCGCTTGCCGGCGAACTTCATCAAGTCGTCCTGGCATTCCTGGTAGGACTCGGTTTGCCAGGGCTTGATGGCGCCCTCGCGCAGGCTCTTGCCTTCGTCCGGGATCACCAGGTGATAGTCGACGCCGATCATGCGGCCGAAGCCGCGGCAGGTCTCGCAGGCGCCGATGGGCGAGTTGAAACTGAAGGTGCTGGGGTTCGGTTCCTGGTAGTGGATGTCGCAGTCGGCGCAGTGCAGGTCGGAGGAGAACCGCCACGGCGCCGCGGCCTGACCCTGCTCATCGAGCGGATACACATCGACGCGCCCCTGCCCGATGCGTAGCGCCGCTTCCAGGCTTTCGGCGGCGCGCGCCGGGTCCGCGCCGGCCCAGCGCAGACGATCCTGGATCACGACGATGCGCCGCGCGCTTTTCTCGTGCAGCCGCGTGTAGCCCTGCCGTTCCAGCAGCGAGAGCACTTCGGCTTGGGTGAAATTGTCCGGCACCGGCACCGGAAAGGTGATGAGCAGGCGCGGATCGCCCGCCGCCGCGCTGCGCGCGGCCGTAGCGCGCGCGATGCTCTGCGGGCTGTCGCGATGCACCGGTCGACCGCAGCCGCGGCAGTACAACTGCGCGGCGCGAGCGAACAGCAGCTTCAAATGATCGTTCAGCTCGGTCATCGTGCCGACGGTGGAACGCGAGGTGCGCACCGGGTTGTTCTGGTCGATGGCGATGCTCGGCGGAATGCCTTCGATGCGATCCACCTGCGGCTTGTCCATGCGGTCCAGGAACTGGCGCGCGTAGGGCGAGAAGGTCTCGACATAGCGGCGCTGGCCTTCCGCGTACAGGGTGTCGAATACCAGCGAAGACTTGCCCGAGCCGGACACGCCGGTGACCACGATCAGCTCGCGCAGTGGCAGGTCGAGATCGAAACCCTTGAGATTGTTCTGGCGAGCGCCACGGATCCGGATGCACTCCGGGCGGCGCGAATCGAACGGCGGCATGCGCTCACTTTAAGTCATGGACGCCGGTCCGTGTTGGCCGGATTCCATTGGCCGGTGAGCCGTAGCGCCGCGGCCGTGGCTGATTCAGAGGGTTTGCAATGCCTGCGCCAGCGGCGCCACGCCACCACGCATCGGGTCACACACCGGCATTTGCAGTTCGCGCTCCTGCTGGGTGCGGTATGCGTGCCACGCAGCATCGTCGAGCGCGCAAGAGTTGATGGACAGCCCGATGCAACGGATGGCGCGATTGGTGAGGCGTCCGGCCGCGAGATACGTGTCGATGACTTCACGCAGTGGTGGGAGGGGATAGTCCGGATATTCATCGATATGCAGGCGTTCCGGTGCATGGCACAGGACAATGGCGTCGGGCTGCGAGCCCTGCAGCAACCCCAGGGTGACCGCCGCGTAGGCGGGGTGGAACAGCGAGCCCTGACCTTCGATGAGGTCCCAATGCGCGGAATCGTTGTCGGGCGAGAGCGCCTCGGCCGCGCCGGCCAGAAAGTCGGCCACCTGCGCGTCCATCGGAATGCCGCTGCCGGCGATCATGATGCCGGTCTGGCCGGTGGCGCGGAACGTGGCTCGCACGCCGCGGGTACTCAGTTCGCGCGCCAACGCCAGGGCGGTGTACTTCTTGCCCAGCGCGCAGTCGGTGCCCACGGTCAGCAGGCGCTTGCCGCTGCGCTTGCGACCGTTGGCCACGGTTTGATGCAGGTAGCTGCTGCGCACGTCGTGCAGCTTGACGCCGCGCCGCTCGGCCTGACTCACCAGCCGCGGAAACGATGTCAACCGGCTGTGCAGACCGCTGACCACATCGAGGCCGGCCTCAAGCGCCGCTTCCAGATCGGGTAGCCAGTGGTCCGGAAGCCGCCCCCCGATGGGCGCCACGCCCACGATCAGGGAGCCGGCACCGCGGGCCGCCGCCTGCTCCGGGGACAGGCGGGTCAGCCCCAGCGTGACTGGCGCGTTCGGGCGTGACCACTCGCCGATCACCTGTTGCGGACACCAATCCCGCAGGCCGAAGGCTGTTTTGCAGTCGGTCTTGAGCGCAGCGTCGCCCACATATAATAAGTAAGGTTTTCGCAAAACCAGCATGTCGCACCTCGCAGCGATCGATTTTACGACAGGACAGGGCTGTCACGCGGAGTTTCCCGAAGGCAGCGGGCACCAGGCTGAACCGGTTGCAAGGTCATTCAGGTCCAATTCAGTTGTTGCAGGTAACATGTGGAACGTACGGAGCCAAGGGTTTTCCGTGTACGGGTGAATGAACATGACTATCGAACACATGAGTTGGCGGCCTTCTCCCTGGTGGTTGGGGTGCGTGGCGTTGCTGGTCGCGAGCGCGGCGCTGGCGCAAGAGGTCGACCCTCCGGGACGCGTGGCGCGCGTGAATACCATCGAAGGCCAGGCCTCGGTGCAGCTTGCGGGCGACTCGGACTGGACCTCGGACGTGCTGAATCGTCCGCTGACCACCGGTGACAAGGTGTGGGTGGACGCTGCCTCGCGCGCCGAGATGCACGCGGGTTCCACGGCGTTCAGGCTCGGCGCGCAGACCGGCGTGGAGTGGCTGAATCTCGGCGATCAGATCATGCAGCTGCGCTTTACCGCCGGCTCGCTCAGTGTGCGGGTACGCGATCTGCAGAGCAACGAAAGCGTCGAGATCGACACGCCCAACGTGTCGGTGGCCCTGCTCCAGCCGGGCGAATACCGGCTGGATGTGAACGACAACGGCGATCTCACCCAGGTCGCGGTGATCAGCGGCCAGGCCGACATTACCGCTGCCAACGACACCTGGCACCTGGATCCGCGCGAGCGCGGCGAATTCAACGGCTCCAACCAAGTCAGCGCCGACGTGGGCGATGTGACCGGACCGGATGCGCTTGACCTGTGGGCCGAGCAGCGCGACGCCAGCGAGGATCGCTCGGTGTCGGCGCAGTACGTGTCACGCGATGTGCCTGGGTATCAGGATCTCGACCAGTACGGCAGCTGGGATGACGATCCGCAGTACGGCCCGCTGTGGGCGCCGCAGGTGGCCATGGGCTGGGCGCCGTATCATTTCGGGCATTGGGTGTGGGTCTCGCCCTGGGGTTGGACCTGGATGGACAATGAGCCCTGGGGGTTTGCACCGTTCCACTACGGCCGGTGGGTTTATTTGCGTGATCGCTGGTGCTGGTCGCCGGGGCGCCGTGTGATGCGCCCGGTGTACGCGCCGGCGCTGGTGGCCTGGGTGGGCGGCTCGAGTTTCACCGCCGCAGTGACGGTGGGCGGCGGCGTGGGCTGGTTCCCGCTAGGCTATAACGAGGTGTATCGGCCGGCATACCGCGCCAGCAACACCTATATTCACAACGTGAACGTGACCAACACGTACATCAACAATACGACCATCATCAATAACACCACTATCATCAATAACGGCCGCCCGGAGCGTGAGCCGCGCTACGTGAATCAGCGGGTGCCGGGCGCCGTGGCGGCAGTGCCTCGCGATGCATTCGTTTCCGCGCGGCCGGTAGCACGCAACCTACTGCCGCTGAATCAGCGCGCCGTGGCGCTGGCCACCGCCAGCACGGCCGCGATCGCCATTGCACCGACGCTGCGCAGCCAGGCGCGCTCGCTGCGCGACAACGGTCAGCCGGTGCGTGCCGTGGCACCCACGCCGGCGGTATTCTCGCGGCCCATTGTGACGCGGCGGGTGCCGCTGCCGGTGGCTCCGTCCTTCGAGTCACAGCGCGAGGCGGTGCTCGCCAACGGTTCGCGGCCCGTGCCTCTACAGCAGATCAGCCGATCGCGCCAATACACCTCCGTTCCGGTACGCATCGTGCGGCCGGGCCCGGCGGCGGAGATGCGTGAGCCCGCGGCTAACCGCCCCGTCGAGACGGTGGCGCGTCCCGGCGAGCGTGCGGTGGAGGGGCGCCCGGTTATGCCCGCCCAGCCCATGCCGGCCACGCCCGCGCTGCGCAACGATCGCCCGCCGGCGGTCGTGCGGCCGGATCGCAGCGCGAGTCCGCCCAACGTAAATCCGGCGCCGGCGCAGCGTGCGCCTGTCGAGCGGAATCCCGCCGAGCGCAACCCGGTAGAGCGAGCTCCGGCGGAGCGCAGTCCCGTCACGCCGCCGGCAGTCACCGATCGGCCGCGCAGCACGGTCGTATCGCCGGCAGTCAGTGACCGCCCGGGCGTGGATGATGCGCGGTTGCGCCAGCAGCAGGAGCTGCAACGCCAGCGCGCCGGGCAAAATCAGCAATTGGAACGGGATCGCGACCTGCAGCGCCAGCGCCTCATGCAACAGCAACAGCAACAGCAACAGCAACAGCAACAGCA
>JAFEGC010000185.1 GCA_018240265.1 Pseudomonadota bacterium
CCAGACTCTGTCCATTCAACTGCTCGGGGTTGCCGCTGGCCAGCATGGAACGGGCGACCTGAAGGTCGGTGAAACTCTGCGACTCGGCGTCCAGGCGCACGAGAAACGCGGCATCGGCCTGGGTTGCTTCACGCAGCACATCAAGGCTGGTGCGCACGCAGGCGTTCACGCCCTCGGCGCTCATGGTCTGGAAATCCACCGCGATCTTGGTGCACACCGCATCGAGCCCCAGCGCAATACGGCGGCCCGGTTTCGACCAAACCTGCGGCGACAGAACGTCGGAGGCGGTGAAATCCGGTGGCGGCGAATCGCTGGGTGCTGTGGCCATGTTTTCCCGATTCTGGCACAGCCTGTCAAGACAATCTAGTAAGTCTATGATGTCAAAGCATTTAGAGCCCGGGTCTGCAGCGCCCCCAAACGCTGCTCCATCTCCGCCTGCCAGCGCTCCAGGGCGGTGGCATCCAGGCCCTTGGGGATGTACACCGGCTCACCGACCACCACCGCCACCCGCGCAAAAGGCTTGGGAATCACGAACCGGTCCCAGTGGATGCGCCAGGCGCGCGAGGCGGCATAGGCCATGGGAATGATGGGGCGCTGCGACATCTGCGACAGCAGGATGGCGCCGGGCTTGAATTTCCACACCGGGCCGCGCGGCCCGTCGGGCGTGATCGAGGGCGACAGCTGCTGCTGCACCAGCGCCTGGTAGTAATCGCGCAGCGCGCGCGCGCCGGTATGCGAGGAGGAACCGCGGATCACGGCCGCTCCGATGCGCCGCACGGCGATGGCGCCGATCTCCCCATCCACCGACGGGCTGATCAGAAACCCGAGATTGACGCCCTCGGCGCGCATGCCCAGCAGAAGCTTCACGCAGAACAGCTGCTGCTGGTGCCAGTACACCGGAATGAATGAGGGCGCGCGCGCCAGCGCGGCGCGGATGTGCTCCTGCCCTTCGATGCAAACGATACGCGTCCATCCCCACACCAACCGCACCAAACCTAAGCCCAGCGGTACGATGAGCCGGTACAGCAGGAGCCGGCCGCGCGTGAGCCGGCGCTGCGAGCGCGTCTGCTGCTGGTACAAAGTGTTTCGCAAGCCGCCGTCTGGATCGTTCACCGGCGGCATTGTGGGAGACCCTGATACCTCGTGCAAGGATGGCCTCGGGTACAATGCGCGCATGCGAGCTCCCAACATCGCGCCCCAGGCGGCGCGCCAGTTCGATCTCGGCGCCACCGACCAGTCCCTTGCCTTCATGCGCGAGTGCTTCCCGCTGTATGGTGACACCTACCGGGTGTTCTCGCCGGCCCGCGGCGCCTTCGACTTCGTGATCAACGGGCCTGAGGACGTCAAGCGCGTGATGCTGTCCAATCACCGCAATTACACCAAGGGCGCAGGGCTAGAGCGGGTGCGCCTGCTGCTGGGCAACGGCATCATGTGCAGCGAGGGCGAGTTCTGGCGGCGCCAGCGGCGCATGATGCAGCCGGCCTTTCACCGCCGCGTCATCACCCGCTTCAACGAGCTGATCGGCTCGCTGAACGAAAAATACGCCGAGCGCTGGGCCGGTTTCGCCGCGCGCGGCGAGCCCATCAACATGACCGAGGAAACCAGCGAGCTGACGCTGGAAATCGTGCTCGGCTCGATCTTCGGCAGCGACCTTGCGCGCATCGCGCAGCGGCACGGCGGCAACCCCTTCGAAGTCGTGCACAAGGAACCCTCGCGCGATCTCAAGTTCGCCTTCCGCTTCCGCTCCCTGGGCAAGCTGGTGAGCGAGGTCATGCAGTGGCGATGCGCCGAGGGCGGCGAACATTTCGATTTCCTCGCCATGCTGATGGACGCCCGCGATCGCGACACCGGCCAGGCGATGGAGGAACGCGAGCTGATCGACGAGGTGCTCACGCTGGTGGTCGCCGGCCACGAGACCACCGCGGCGGCGCTCACCTGGACCTGGTATCTGCTCAGCCAGCACCGCGACGCGCAGGCGCGGCTCCAACAGGAGGCGGATCGCACGCCCGACACGCCGGCCCCCACGCTGGACCAGGCCGAAGCTCTGCCCTACGCGCAGCAGGTAGCGCAGGAATCGCTGCGGCTGTATCCGCCGGGCTGGCTGCTCGCGCGGCGCACCATCGAGGCCGATCAGCTGGGCGGCTATGAAGTGCCGCCGCGCTCCGAGGTGTTCATCTGTCCCTACCTCCTGCACCGGCACCCCGAACATTGGGAAGACCCGGAACGCTTCGATCCGGAGCGCTTCGCCGCGGCCGACGCGGTGGAGCGGCACCGCTTCGCCTACGTGCCCTTCGCGGTGGGCCCGCGTCACTGCATCGGCGAGGGTTTGGCCATGTTCGAGATCCTGGTGCACCTGCAGCGCATGGCCCGGCGTTTCACCATCACCCGCGCGGACGACACGCCGATCGAGCTGGAAGCGCAGGTGAATTTGCGGCCCCGTTCCAACCTGATGATGAGAGTGACGACGCGATGAGCTATCAAACCCTGGTCGACGTGCTGGAGAACAACCGCAAGGTCGATCGCGCCATCACCTATGTGCTCGGTGAAAACGAGGAACGGCAGGTCAGCTACACCGAGGTGCATGCGCGCGCGCTCGGCATCCTGTACCACCTGCAGGCCATGGGCGCGCAGCGTGGCGACAAGATGATCATTTTCCTGTCGAACAACGAACAGTTCATGGACGGCTACTGGGCGGCCGTATGCGGGGGCATCGTGCCGGTGCCGCTGGCGGTGGGCATCAGTGATGAACACCGCCACAAGCTGCTGCGCATCGCCGCGAAACTGGGCTCACCGCTCCTGTACACCGACCGCAAGAGCCTGGAGCGGCTGGCGGCGCTGGCGCAGGAAAGCGGTCAGCAGGCGCTGTTCGAGCAACTCAAGGCCCGCACCTTCTTCGCCGACACCATCACCGACATTTCCAGGCCCGGCAAGCTCCACCGCCCCGCGCCCGAGGATATCGCCTTCATCCAGTTTTCTTCCGGTTCCACCAGCGAGCCCAAGGGCGTGGTGCTGACGCACGCCAACCTCGTGGCCAATATCAAGAGTTCATCAGGACCCGCGCGATTCAACTCGGATGATGTCACCCTGAGCTGGATGCCGCTCACCCACGACATGGGGCTGATCGGCTTCTATCTCATGCATTTCACCGCGCGGATGCACATGCACATCATGCCCACGGACCTGTTCGTGCGCAGGCCGTTGCTGTGGCTGCAGACCTGCTCGAAGAAACGCGTCACCATCACCTGCTCGCCGAACTTCGGTTACCGGCATTTGCTCAAAGTCCTGGGGGATCGCAAGCTGGACGGCGTGGACCTGTCGAGCATCCGGCTGATTTTCAACGGTGCCGAGCCGATCTCGGTGGAGCTGTGCAACGAGTTCATGGACAAGCTGGCCTACACCGGCCTGAAGCGCCGCGCCATGTTCCCGGTGTACGGCCTGGCCGAAGCCTCCCTCGCCATGACGTTTCCGCCCATGGACCAGGAATACCGCTGGCTGCGCTTCAACCGCCACAAACTCAATGTCGGCGGAACCGCGGAGATCAATCCGCCGAAGAGCAGCGACGTGCTGGAGCTGATGTCCGTCGGCAGCCCGATCCCGGACACCGAACTGCGCATTGCGGACGATGCGCGCGCCGAACTGCCGGCCGGCACGGTGGGCCACATCCTGATCCGCGGCCCGAATGTCACCCATGGCTATTTCGAAGACCCCGCGGCCACCGCGCAGGCCATCGACGCGCAAGGCTGGCTCGACACCGGAGATCTCGGCGTGGTCCGCGACGGCAACCTGTACATCACCGGCCGCGCCAAGGAAATCATTTTCATCAACGGCCAGAACTACTACCCGTACGACCTGGAAAACCTCGCGCAGCGCGCGCCGGGGCTGGAATTGGGCAAGGTGGCGGTGGCGGGCGTGAGCCGGCCGCCAAGCCAGACCGAGGAGCTGACGGTGTTCGTCCTGCACCGGGGCGACATGGCGGAGTTTCTGCCCACGGCCAACGCCGTCGCGCGGCTGATCAACGAGCACGCGGGACTGGAAGTGGCGCAGGTGGTGCCGGTCAAGCGCATTCCCAAGACCACCAGCGGCAAGGTGCAGCGTCACCTGCTGGCGCAGACATATCTCGACGGCGAGTTCGACGCGGAGCTGGCCGAGCTTGCGCGGCTGCGCAGCGCCGGCGCCGGAAGCGCAGCGCCCAGCGCCTCGGATCTGGAGACGAGACTGCTGGCCATCTGCGAAACAGCGCTGCCCGGCAAGGCACTGAACGTCACCGACAACCTGTTCGATATCGGTGCGAGTTCCTTGAAGCTGATCGAGATTCACGAAAACGTGGACCGCGAATTCCCGAACCTGATCGACCTCACCGAGCTGTTCGACTACCCGACGGTGCGTGAGCTCGCCCAGCACCTGCAGTCCAAAATCGCGGGGTAATTTCAGTAGGACTGCGGGTCGGCCCCGTACAGCGGCTTCTGCAGCTTCCAGCGCCGGTAGGACCACAGCCAGTCGGCGGGCGCCTTGTACACTCCCGTCTCGCACTGCCGCGCATAACGCTCAGTGATCTCCCCCGGCGGCAGCCGCTCGATGCCGTCCCACAGCGGTTCCAGTTCCACCTCGTAGTAGCCGCGCCGCAGACGACGCATGACGAGAAAAATCATCGGCAGGCGCGCACCGCGCGAAATCTGCTCGGCGCCGACGTAGAACGCCGTCTCCTGGCCCAGGAACGTGGTCCAGTGGCGGCGCTCGGTCGACACCGGCGCCTGATCTGCGTTGATGGCCAGCGCCCGCACCACGCCGCGCCGCTGCAGAAAATCCGCCAGCAACTCCTTGGCGGGCACCAGCCGCGCGCCGAAACGCGAGCGCACCTTGAGCATCAGCCGCTCGCCCCAGGCATCGTGCAGCGGCTTGTAGGCGGCGTCGATCGGATACCCGAGCCGCAGCACCATGCCCTGCAGGAGCCACTCCCAATTACACAGGTGCGAGGTCACCAGCATGACGGTCTTGCCGGCATCGAGGTAGGCGCGCGCGACCTCCAGGTTGCGAACCTGCACGCGCTCGCGCATTTGCTCGGCGCTCATGCGCACCGACTGGACCAACTCCACCGCCATGTCGCAGAAGCCGCGCAGGAACTGCTTGTGGATGGCGCGCCGCTCCGCCGCGCTTTTCTGCGGAAACACCTTGACGAGCTGCTCGCGAATCACCCGGTGGCGGTGGCGCACCACGTAATACGCGAGCACATACAGAAAGCCCGACAAGCCGTACAGGACAGGCAGGGGCAGGCACGACAAAGCTCGCACCCAAAGGGGATATCGAGTGTCTTCAGCCACGTCCGATGCGGCGCCGGAGGGGCGGTATTACTCGGACAGCTCGCCGGAGGCGAATTGCACGTAGTTCTGCAGGCCCATCGATTTCACCAGCTCGAGCTGCTCCTCGATGAAGTCGATGTGCTCCTCCTCGCTCTTCTGGATGTGCACCAGCAGATCACGCGACACGAAATCGCGCACCGATTCACAGTATGCGATGGCTTCCTTGTACAAGGGGTGCCCCAGCATCTCCAGTTTCAGGTCGCACTCCAGTATTTCCTTGACGTTCTCGCCGATGAACAGCTTGCCCAGATCCTGGAGGTTGGGCAGACCGTCGAGAAACAGGATACGCTTCACCAGCGCATCCGCGTGCTTCATCTCGTCGACGGATTCGTGGTACTCGGTTTTGCCGAGACTTTTCATGCCCCAGTTGTCGAGCATGCGGGCGTGCAGGAAATACTGGTTGATCGCGGTGAGTTCGTTCTTCAGCGCGAGATTGA
>JAFEGC010000186.1 GCA_018240265.1 Pseudomonadota bacterium
CTCATGCCGCCGCCTTTGCCGGGAAGGGCACGAAGTTCAACGCCACCGAATTCATGCAATAACGCAGGCCGGTGGGTGCCGGCCCGTCGTCGAACACGTGGCCGAGATGCGCCTCGCACAGGCGGCAGGAAATGGCGGTGCGGGTCATGAACAAGCTCTTGTCCACGCTGTCGGACACGTTGTGCGCAGAAATAGGCTTCCAAAAACTGGGCCAGCCGGTGCCGGATTCGAACTTGGTGCCGGAGTAAAACAGCGCCGTGCCACAGCAGATGCAACGGTACAGCCCAGCGGCGTGGTTGTTCCAGTACTCGCCGCTGAAGGCGCGCTCGGTGCCGGCCTCGCGGGTCACCTGGTACGCCGCCGGCGAGAGCTGGCGGCGCCACTGCTCGGGCGACTTGCGCACCGGCTCCCGATTTTTCAGCCCCTCGCTGCGGCCATCCACGGCGAACAGTTCGATGCCGACGCCGCCGGCCGGCGCGGCACGCAGGCGCCGCCCGCCCAGCAGAAGACCTGCGGCCAGCCCCGCCAGCAACTCGCGCCGGCGCATCGCGGCGGCCGGCTTTTCGGAACATAATGTATCTGTCTTCATCAACCGTTCCAGCGCATTCGTTCGTGACATTGAACAGACCGGATACAGCTCGCGAAGATTTCACGCCCGGGAAGGCGCCGCTGGCCTTCCTTCTGGACGTGGACAACACGCTGCTCGACAACGACCGCTTCGCCGCCGATCTGTCCGTCTGGCTCACGGAGCGGTTCGGTGAGGCCGAGCAACGCCGTTACTGGTCCTTGTACGAAGATCTGCGGCGCCAGCTGGGCTACGCCGACTACCTTTCGGCGGCTCAGCAGTTTCGCGCGGGCCTGGAACAGCATCCGGCGCTGCTGGAACTGGCGCATCAGCTGCTGGATTATCCGTTCGCCGACCGACTGTTCCCGCAGGTGCATGCGGTGTTGTCCTACTTGCGGTCGATCGCGCCCACCGCCATCCTCTCCGACGGCGATGTGATATTCCAGCCGCGCAAAATCCAGCGCGCGGGCCTGTGGCAGGCCTTGGACGGCCAGGTGCTCATCTATGTTCACAAGGAGCGCATGTTGGAACCCGTGCGGCAACGCTTCCCCGCGCAGCATTACGTGATGGTGGACGACAAGGCCGCCATCCTGGGCGCGATGAAGCAGATTCTCGGCCCGAGCCTGACCACGGTCTGGGTGCGGCAGGGCCACTACGCGGCGGACGCCGTCGGAGATCCCGCGCCGGATCTCACCTTCAACGCCATCGCCGATTTATTGACCGTTTCTCCCTCCTCCTGGCTACCGACCCACTTGCAAGGTTCTTTATGAAACCCACCCAAGCCCTTCACGATCTCGGCCAAAGCCTTTGGCTGGACAACATCACGCGCGACCTGCTCGACTCGGGAACGCTGCAGCGTTACATCCGCGAGCTGTCGATCACGGGTCTCACCTCCAATCCCACCATTTTCGATGAGGCCATCGCCAAAGGCGGCACTTATGCTACGGCCATCGCCGCGCTCGCATCGCGTGGCTTGAAGGCGGAGGAAATATTCATGACCCTGGCGCTCCAGGACCTGCGCCGCGCCGCCGACCTGTTCCGCCCGGTGTTCGACGCGACCCGCCACGTCGATGGCTGGGTCTCGATGGAAGTCTCGCCGCTCCTGGCCTCCGACACCGCCGGCACCGTGGCCGCGGCCGACGCGATCCACGGGCGCGCCGAGCGGCCCAACTTGTTCGTGAAAATCCCCGGCACGCCCGAGGGCGTGCCCGCCATCGAGGAAGCCATTTTCCGTGGCGTGCCGGTGAACGTAACGCTGCTGTTCTCGAAAGACCAGTACGTCGCCTCGCAGCAGGCCTACGTGCGCGGCATCGAGCGGCGCATCGCCGCCGGCCGCTCGCCCGACATCGGGAGCGTGGCCTCGCTGTTCGTCAGCCGCTGGGACCGCGCCATCGCCGACGAGGTGCCGGCCGATCTGCACAATCGGCTGGGCCTCGCCGTGGGCCAGCAGTGCTACGTGGCCTATCGCGAATATCTGGACAGCGCGCGCTGGCGCAAGCTGGCACAGGCCGGCGCGCGGCCGCAGCGGCTGCTGTGGGCCAGCACCGGCGTGAAAGACCCGGCGGCTCCGCAGGCACTGTACGTCGAAGCGCTGGCCGCGCCGGACACGGTGAATACCATGCCGGAGAAGACGCTGCTGGCCTTCGAGCAGAGCGGCAAGCTGGGCGCGCCGCTGGCGCCCGACGCCGCCGCGGCGGAAGCCGAACTGGCGCGGTTTCGCAAGGCCGGCGTCGACCTCGATGCGCTGGCCCAGCGCCTGCAGGTGGAAGGCGCCGCCGCCTTCGTCAAATCCTGGAACGCCCTGCTGCAGCGTATCGCCGAGAAAAGCGGCACCGCCGTGGCCGCCGCGCGATGAGCGAACGCATCAGCCCGCTCGCGGGCCATCCCGCCACGGAAATTGCGCCGGTCGACGTGCCGCGCCTGATCGATGCCTACTACCGCATCAAGCCCGATGTCGCCAATCCCGCGCAACGCGTCGCCTTCGGCACCTCGGGACATCGCGGCGTGTCCTTCGACGGCAGCTTCAACGAGGACCACGTGCTCGCCATCACCCAGGCGATCTGCCAGTACCGGCAGGAGCGCGGCATCGACGGCCCGCTGTTCCTGGGCATCGACACGCATGCGCTCTCGGGCCCCGCGTTCCAGTCCGCACTGGAAGTGCTGGCCGCGAACGAAGTCACGGTGATGATTGCCAAGGGCGGCGAATACACGCCCACGCCGGCCGTGTCGCACGCCATCCTCACGTACAACCGCGGGCGCGCCGCGCATCTCGCCGACGGCATCGTGGTCAGCCCTTCGCACAATCCGCCCGACAGCGGCGGCTTCAAGTACAACCCGCCCAACGGCGGCCCGGCCGACACCGACGTCACCAGGTGGATCGAGACCGCCGCCAACGGCATGCTGGAAAACCGCCTGCGCGAGGTGCAGCGCCTGCCGCTGCAACAGGCACGGCGCGCATCCACCACGCGGGAACACGACTTCCTCGGGCAGTATGTGGAGGACCTGCGCAACGTCATCGATTTCGACGTCATCCGCGGGCGCTGCCTGCGCCTGGGCGTGGACCCGCTGGGCGGCGCCGGCGTGCACTACTGGCCGCGCATCGCCGAAGTCCATCGCATCGATCTGCAGGCGGTCAACCAGTGCGTTGATGCCACCTTCCAGTTCATGACCCTGGACTGGGATGGCCGCGTGCGCATGGACCCTTCTTCGCCACACGCCATGCGCTCGCTGATCGGTCTCAAAGACAAGTTCGACGTCGCCTTCGCCTGCGATACCGACCACGACCGCCACGGCATCGTCACGCCCAGCGCCGGACTTCTGCCGGCGAATCATTATCTCGCGGTGTGTGTGGACTATCTGTTCCGCAACCGCCCCGGCTGGCAGCCGCGCGCCGCCGTGGGCAAGACCATGGTCAGCAGCTCGATGATCGACCGCATCGCCGCCGATCTCGGCCGTGAGCTGTTCGAGGTGCCGGTGGGATTCAAGTGGTTCGCCGACGGTCTGTTCAAAGGCGAACTCGGCTTCGGTGGCGAGGAAAGCGCCGGCTCCAGTTTCCTGCGTCGCGACGGCACGGTGTGGACCACCGACAAGGACGGCATCGTGGCAGGGCTCCTGGCCGCCGAAATGCTGGCGCGCACGGGGCAGGACCCGGGCCAGCGCTACCAGGCGCTCACCCAGCGTCACGGCACGCCCTTCACCGGCCGCATGGATGCGCCGGCCAGCGGCGCGCAGAAACAGAAACTGGCGAAAATGTCGCCGGCGCAGCTCACCATTACCCAGCTCGCGGGCGAGCCCATCCGCGCCATCCTCGACCGCTCGCCCAACGGCGGCCTGCTCGGTGGCATCAAGGTGGTGGCGGACAATGGCTGGTTCGCCGCGCGCCCTTCCGGCACCGAGAATATCTACAAAATCTACGCCGAGAGCTTCAAGAGCGAGCAGCATTTGCAGGCGCTGTTCGACGAAGCACAGCGCGTGGTGGATGCGACGATTTCCTGACGTGCCATTCACGCTCGATGCGCGATATCATGGAGGGAAATGTTGCGACAGCCGGTTGAGACGCTCGCCCATTGGCCTCGGAGAATGTTTCCCATGCAGGCATCGATCGATGGATTCTGGCGCGGCGTGCAACGCGGCGGGCTCGTACTAGGTCTTACCCTGGCAGGCACCCTGGGGACACTGGCCGCTCCGCCGGTGCTAAGGTCGGATCTTGGCCAGGGCAATCCGGTCGAGGCCCTGCCCGCCGCGAGTCCGCATTGGCTGTGGGTCAATGACATCGTGTTTGCCCACATGCCGGATGGCAAGGCGCATCTGGTCGATGGGGATTCGGGCAAGTACCTCGGCCAGCTCAATACGGGATTTGGATACGGGCGCATGCTGCTGTCCCCTGACGGCGCCACGATCTACTCGCCGGAGACCTACTTCAGCCGCGGTACGCGCGGGACGCGTCAGGACATCGTGGCGTATTACGATGCGAAGACACTGGAGCCCACGGGCGAGACCCTCATCCCGCCCAAGCGCTCCTCCAATCTCGCCGTCAGCGCCAATGCGCAGCTCACCGACGATGGCCGATTCCTGCTCATCTATTTCTTCAACCCCGCGCAGTCGGTGGGCGTGGTCGATGTCACGGCGCGCAAGTGGGTGGGCGAGATCGAGACTCCCGGGTGCGCCCTGGTGTATCCAGCCGCCCCGCGCGCTTTCTTCTCGCTCTGCGCCGATGGCGCGGTGCAGCTCATCAACCTCAATGAACAAGGCACGCTGTCGAAACAGCGGCGCATCGAAAACCTGCTGGCGGTGGACAAGGACCCGGTGGATGAGGAGCCGGTGCGTTACCAAGGAAGCTGGTTGTTTTCGACCTTCGCCGGGAGCATCGTGCCGGTGAGCGCCAATGCGCAAGCCGTGACCGCCGGCCAGCCGTGGTGGTTGACCACGCCGGCGGAGCGTGCTGCGCAATGGCGGCCGGGTGGTCATCAGAAGATGGCGTTGAGCCCCGCGCTGAACCGGCTGTACGTGCTGATGCTGAAGGGCGGCCCGGACACGCACAAGGACCCGGCGCAGGAAGTCTGGGTGTATGACCTCGCCACGCATGCCAAGATCCAGCGCATTCATCTGCAGGGACTCGCGAGCTCCATCCTCGTGACCCGCGACGACAAGCCCCTGCTGTACACCGCGTTCCTGGGCGGGAGCGACATCGGCGTCTACGATGCGCGCAGCGGCAAGCAACTGCGCACCATTCACGAGGTGGCGACCACGCCCACCCTGCTGGTCGGTCGCTGAATCGGCATGCAGGCATTCGACGCCCTGAGCCTGGATCCGGCGGTCGCCAAGGTGATCGCGGTGGCGCTCGCGCTGTTGTTCGCCAAAGCAGCCTTCGACAAGTTTGCGGATTTGCCGCGTTTTCGTGGCATTCTCGATGCCTACGAGTTGCTGCCGTCCGCGCTCGTTTCATTCGCAACGCCCGTCGTGCCCATCATAGAGACGCTGACCGCAGCGATGCTGTTGGTCGGCTGTCTCAATGAAGCGGCAAGGCCGGGCGCCGGCCTGGTCGCGGCAGGCCTGTTGGGGGCGTATGCGGTCGCCATCGGCATCAATGTCCTGCGCGGACGCGAGACTCTCGACTGCGGTTGCGCACCGGCGGGTGAGCAGCGTCCCATCGGCGCCTGGATGGCGGCGCGCAGTGGCGTCCTTGCGCTGCTGGCGCTCGTCTCGACGCTGCCGGGCAGTCCTC
>JAFEGC010000187.1 GCA_018240265.1 Pseudomonadota bacterium
CTTGTCTTGAGTCAATTCGGCGCTGTTCGAATCAGCGTATCGTCGCTAATTGCTATTCTGGTACTAAAATGATGCAATCGTCTGATCGCGAGGAGGAACGCCGTGAAATCCGCACCACCCGCTGGCACCCGTGCCACCACCGAAATCACCGTCGACCGCGCCCGCACCGTCGACTTCCTCGGCGAGGAGCTGCGCATCTACGCAACGCCCGAGCTGGTGCGCGACTTCGAAGTCGCCTGCCGCACGCTGCTGCTGCAGTACTGCGACACCGGCGAGGACTCGGTCGGCACCGCGATCCGCGTGACGCACGGCGGCGCAACGCTCCTGGGCATGCGCGTCACCATCACCGTTGAGGTCACGCGCGCAGAAGGCCGCAGCGTCCACTTCACCTTGAGCGCCCGCGACGATGTCGAGGAGATCGCCAGCGGCGAGCACAGTCGCGCGGTGGTCGAGGTCGGGCGCCTGCGCGCCCGTGTCGCGGCCAAGGCCGAGAAGCTCCGCGGCGGCTGAACCGGAACGCGACCGTGACCCGCTATGTAATGGTCATCGACCTGCGCTGCTGCGTGGGCTGCCAGACCTGTACGGCCGCCTGCAAACTCGCGAACGGTACACCGCCCGGGGTTCAGTGGCGCCGCGTGCTCGACATCGAGAGCGGCGTATACCCCGACGTGCGCCGCTCGTTCGTGCCGGTGAGCTGCATGCACTGCGCCGATCCGCCTTGCATGCACGTTTGCCCGACGCAGGCCACGTACCGTCGCGAGGACGGTGTGGTCGCAATCGACTACGATCTGTGCATCGGCTGCGCCTATTGCGCGGTCGCCTGCCCTTACCAGCAGCGTCACAAAACGCAGCGCGCGCAGTTCGCCTACGGCGCCGAACCCACCGCGGCCGAATCGCAGGTGTTCGATCCACGACGACTGGGAGTGTCGACCAAGTGCACCTTCTGCAGCGACCGGCTCGACGCGGCGCGCGCCACCGGCCGCACGCCGGGGGTTGATCCCGAGGTGACGCCGGCCTGCGTGAACTCCTGCATCGCAGGCGCGCTGCATTTCGGCGATCGCGATGATCCGAACAGCAATGTCTCGCGGCTGCTGCGCGAGACGGAGCACTTTCGCATGCACGAGGAACTGGGGACGGATCCGGGCGTGTACTACATCGTGGAGCCGCAACGATGAACTTCGGAGCGGTCGGGCGCGTGGCACCGTGGGTGCAGATGCACTGGGATTGGCGTGCCGCGGGGAATTTCATTCTCGGCGGCACCGGCGCGGGCCTGTTGATTGCCGTGGCGGCATCCGGGCTGACGCCGGCCGCAGGTGTGGTGCTGCTGGGACTGGCCTCGGTCATCGCGGGTCTGGTATGTGTGTGGACGGAGATCGGCCGACCCTGGCGTGCGCTGAACGTCCTGCGCCATCCGTCGACTTCATGGATGTCGCGCGAAGCGCTGCTGGCGCCGCTGTTGATCGGTTGCGGGTTGCTGGCCGCCGGCAGTGGGTCGCCGGGTTGGCGCTGGGCCACGGCGCTTGGTGCCGCGACGTACCTGTACTGTCAGGCACGCATGCTGCAGGCCGCCCGCGGCATCCCGGCGTGGCGGCAGCCGCGCAGTGTGCCGCTGATGCTCGCCACCGGCCTCGCCGAGGGAAGTGGCCTACTGGCCGTATGGAGCGTCGTGTCGGGGGCATCCTCCCGGCGACTCGCCACACTGCTGATCCTTGCCTGCCTGGTGCGCGCCGTCGCGTGGCTTGCGTATCGCCGCGGCTTGCGCCGTGACGGCGCGCCGAACGCTGCGCGCGCGGTGATCGATCAACTGCATCGGCCATTGCTGATGACGGACGCGCTGGCCGCGATCATCGCCACGGCCGCAAGCCTGAGCGTTGCCGGGTGGCTGCTCGGCCTCGCCGGCGTTGCAGCACTGGCGAACGGCTGGGCACTGAAGTACACGCTCGTGCTGCGCGCGGCCTACAACCAGGGATTCGCGCTGCCCATGGCGCCGGAGCGCGGCGTCGGCGGTCACGGTCCGCCGGCGCGGCCGGGATGGGACTAGCGTGGAACAAGTCTCAGCGAGGACGAACGTGAACGCTTCGAAGCCAGCGGACACTGCTGCGTCCGCGACAGCGGCACCAACAGCGGACACCGCTGCGCAGGGCGCGGCCCGCTGGGTCCCGACCTACTGCTACAACTGCGTGGCTGGGCCGGACCTGCTCGCCGTCAAAGTCCAGAACGGCGTCGCCACCGAGATCCAACCGAACTTCGATGCGCGCGATCTGCATCCGGGCGAAGGGCGGCCCTGCGTCAAGGCATATGGTCTGATCCAAAAGACTTACTCACCGCATCGCATCCTCACGCCGATGCGCCGGACCAATCCGCGCAAGGGCATCGGCGAGGATCCGGGATTCCAGCCCATTTCGTGGGACGAGGCGCTGGATGAGGTCGCCGCGCGGCTGCGGGCCCTACGCGCCAAGGGCGTGGTCGACGAACAAGGCCTGCCGCGGCTCGCCGTGAGTCTTGGCCATGGCGGCACGCCGGCGCACTACATGGGCACGTTCCCGGCGCTGCTCTCGGCCTGGGGTCCGGTGGATTACAGTTTCGGTTCCGGCCAGGGCGTCAAGTGCATCCACGCCGAGCACCTGTACGGCGAGTACTGGCACCGGGCATTCACCGTCGCGGCCGACACGCCGCACACCGAGTACATCCTGTCCTTCGGCGCCAATGTCGATGTGACCGGTGGCGTGTGCGCGGTCGCGCGGCACGCGGCCGCGCGCCTGCGCGGCGTCAAACGTGTGTGCATCGAGCCGCACCTGTCGGTGACCGCAGCGACCTCCTCCGAGTGGATCCCGATCAAACCCAAGACCGACGCGGCCTTTCTGTTCGCGATGCTGCATGTACTGCTGCACGAGCGCGAGCGCGCGGACCTGGACGTCGCATTCCTGCGGGCGCACACCTCCTCACCCTACCTGGTCGGTCCGCACGGTTATTATCTGCGCGACCCGGACAGCGGCAAGCCGCTGGTTTACGACGCGGCGAGCGCGACGGCGGTGCCGTTCGACTCGCCCGGCGTGCAGCCGGCATTGGAGGGCCCGCTGCGCGTGGCGCGGGCCATGGAATTCGGCCCCGATGCCGATCGCTGGGTTCACAGCGACATCGAGGCGGATACCGCCTTCGGCAAGCTCCTCGAGCACGTGCGCGGCTACACGCCGGAGTGGGCCGCCGGCGTATGCGATGTACCCGCGGCGCGCATCCGCAAGATCGCCAACGAATACGTGAAGCATGCGCGGGTCGGCGCGAACATCGAGATCGAGGGGCGCACGCTGCCGTTCCGGCCGGTTGCAATCATTCTCGGCAAGACGGTCAACAACGGCTGGGGCGCCTTCGATTGCGTCTGGGCACGCACTGTGCTCGCGGTGCTGGTCGGCGCGCTGGAGGTGCCGGGCGGCATTCTTGGCACGACGGTGCGCATCAACCGGCCGCACGAGGACCGACACCAGAGCGTCAAGCCCGGTGATGACGGCTTCATGGCACACAGCCTCAATCCGACAGATGCGCGCGGCTGGGTTGCCCAACCCGGCAACCGCAACGCGCACCGCACGCTGGTGCCGCTGGCCGGCAACGGCCCGTGGAGCCAGGCACTGGGGCCCACGCACCTTGCGTGGATGTGGCAGGACCACCCACCCGAGCAACTGATGCGGCCGAGCTTGCCCGAAGTGTGGATCACCTGCCGCTTCAACCCGGCCATCGCCTTCTGGGACACGCGGCACCTCGCCGAACAGATTGCACGCTTCCCGTTCATGGTCACCTTCGCCTATACCCTCGATGAGACCAACTGGATGGCGGATCTGCTCCTGCCGGAGGCCACCGACCTCGAAAGCCTGCAACTCATCCGCCTGGCAAACACCAAGTACCAGGAGCAATACGGCGATCACGAGGGCTTCGTGCTGCGACAGCCGGTGGTGGCGGCGCGCGGCGACACGCGCGATTTCACCTGGATCAACACCGAGCTGGCGCGGCGCATCGGGCTGCTGGAGCAGTACAACGCCGCGATCAACCGCGGTTCGGGCCTGGTACCGTTGCGCGGCGCGGACTACGACTTTGCGCTCGCCACCAACGAAGTACACGCGGTCGAGACCATCTGGGATGCCGAATGCCGCGCGGCCAGCGCACAGCTCAGCGGCGGCCGCGAGATCCATGGCCTCGACTGGTTCCGCGAGCATGGTTTCCATGTGCGCCCCGCAGCCGAGCGCCGCTGGTATCTGTATCCCACGCTGGTGGAACAGGGTCTGCGACTGGAACTGCCCTACCAGGAGCGACTGACGCGCGCCGGGCGCGAGCTCGAACGCCGCCTGCACGAGCGCGACATCCACTGGTGGGATGAGCAACTGAAGGAATACGAGTTCCTGCCGGCCTGGCACGACGTCGCGGGACGCTGGGTGCATGCGCTGGAACACCAGGGTGCTCGGCCGGAGGACTATCCGTTCTGGCTGCTCACCACCAAGAGCATGCAGTATCACGGCAGCGGCAATGCTTCCATCGAGCTGATGGACGAAGTGTCGCGCAACGTGCGCGGTCACCGCGGCGTGATGGTCAATCGCGGCGCAGCCGAACGCCTCGGCATCCGCGATGGCGACATCGTGGAGGTGCGCTCCACCGTCGGCAGCACCAGCGGACCCGCGGTGCTGATCCAGGGCATCCGCCCCGACACGCTGGTCATCATCGGCCAGTTCGACCAGTGGGCGACACCTTACGCCAAGGATCTGCACGCGCCCAGCCTCAATACCGTGGCGCCCATGTCGCTGGAGCTCACCGACGCGACCGGTTCGGGCGCGGACGTGGTGCGGGTGGCTTTGTGGCGGGTTTCCTGATGAGCCGCTCGACACGGCGTAGTTGACGAGATTTATTACTTTTGGTTATGCGCCGCTGCCGCCAAGCCTTCGTTGGCCCGCTCCACCGATGTCGCGGCGTCAAGTTGAGCTGGCGGCTGCACCCCAATTTCGGCCTTATGACCCATGAAAGTCCACGCAGTGGCGCATCCGACAAAAAGCAGCATGATCAGCCAGCTGTATTTACGAGCAATCTGTAACACGCGTGCGCCACCGTTCCTCAGGGATCGGATACTCTCAATCACTCAGACACGATGTTCCCGTTCTTATCAAAGAGAGGAAAATGCGGTGGAGGTGGAGATTCTTGAATCTTTTCAGAAACATGCCGCATGAGAATAGCCTCCATTGCTCGCCAGCATGAATACTCAATTACCCCGAATGGATTTCCGCCAATGGGCACTCCATTAACAACAATTGAAATGATCAGAGCGGGGTTTTTGGTCCCAACTTTTTGCAGGACCACGCGATCGAGGTTTTCCCACTTGACGCTCCCTCTTGTAGCGTCTACACGATATTGCAGATCGCGATTCTGAACCACTAGAAGACGTTTCTCGTCCTCAATTGGAGCATTGGGCGTTTCAAAGCGCCTAACAACTGCGCATGTACTCGGCTCGGATGGTCCTCCTTCTATGCACTCAGTTTGCCACCACGAAGAGACGGGAGCGGTTGAAGCACAGGAAATAGTTGTCCCAAAGCCAATCAACATCATGCCTATGATCGAAACACGTCGCGAATTCATGCGCGTCCTTATTGCCGTACTGCGGTATCCGTGTTCGCTCGTGTCACGCCCTCACACCGCGCTCACGCTTCGGTCTCTTATTGCGTTGCATTAGTGCGCAGTGACCCAAATGTCGCCTGCCACT
>JAFEGC010000188.1 GCA_018240265.1 Pseudomonadota bacterium
CTGGATCGCCGCGGCGCTGGCGGTGCCGGTGGTCGCGGTGGCGATGGTGCCGCACTTCGTCGATCTGCATCTTTCCGCTTGGAGCGTGCGGCTGATGCGCGGCATCGAACTGCTGTTCACCTCGCCCATCGTGCTATGGGCGGGCGTGGGTTATTTTCGGCGTGGATGGCAAGGCCTGCGCAACGGCTCGCCGAACATGTATACCCTGATCGGACTGGGCGTAGCAGTGGCCTATCTCTATAGCCTGTTCGCGATGTTCTTTCCCGCCGCGTTTCCGCCGAGCATGCACGATCATCACGGCATGGTGGGCGTGTACTTCGAAACTGCGGCGGTCATCATCACCCTGGTCCTACTCGGAGAATGGCTGGAACTCAGCGCCCGCAGCCGCACCAGCGCCGCCATCCGCCAGCTGCTGGGCTTGAGCCCGAAGACCGCGCGCCGGCTGCGCGCCGATGGCGGCGACGAAGAAGTGCCGCTCGAAGCCTTAGGCGTCGGCGACCGCGTGCGCGTGCGCCCCGGGGAAAAAATTCCGGTGGACGGACGGGTCATCGACGGCCGTTCCAGCGTGGATGAGTCCATGCTCACCGGCGAACCCCTGCCGGTAGACAAGACGGCCGGCGATCGCGTCATCGGCGCCACGCTGAATCAAAGCGGCGCGCTCATCGTGCAGGCCGAACACGTAGGATCGGCGAGCCTGCTGGCGCAGATCGTGTCGCTGGTCGCGCAGGCGCAGCGCTCGCGCGCGCCCTCGCAACGGCTGGCGGATCGCGTCGCCGCCTGGTTCGTGCCCGGCGTGGTGGCCGCAGCGGCAATCACCTTCGCAGCCTGGTGGATAGTCGGTCCCGAGCCGCGTCTGGCGCATGCGCTGGTGGGCGCGGTCTCGGTGCTGATCATCGCCTGCCCCTGCGCGCTCGGCCTCGCCACGCCCATTTCCATCATGGTGGCCAGCGGACGCGGTGCGCAACTCGGCGTGCTGTTTCGCGACGCCTCCGCGATCGAGGCGCTGCGCGACATCGACACGCTGGTGGTGGACAAGACCGGCACGCTCACGCTCGGCCGGCCGGCGCTGGAACGTATCATGGCGGCGCAAGGCTGGACCGAAGGCGAGGTGCTGGCCCTGGCCGCCGGTCTCGAACGCTCCAGCGAGCATCCGCTGGCGCGCGCCATCGTCGATGGCGCCGCGACGCGCGGCGTGACGCCGGCCGAGGTGGGCGATTTCGTGGCGCTTCCCGGCCGCGGCGTGCGCGGCAGCCACGACGGCCGTTCGCTGGCGCTGGGAAACGAGGCGCTCATGCGCGAGGTCGGCGCCGATGCCGGCGCGGCCGAAGCGCAGGCACAGCAGCTGCGCAGCAGCGGACGCACCGTGATGTTCCTGGCCGTGGACGGCGTATTCGCCGGCGCGCTGGCGGTGGGCGATCCGATCAAACCCACCACGCCGGAGGCCATCGCGGCGCTGAAAGCCGACGGCCTGCGCATCGTCATGCTCAGCGGCGATGCGCGCGCCAGCGCCGAGGCGGTGGGCCGCAAGCTCGGCATCGATGAGGTGCTGGCCGAGGTGCAGCCCGCCGACAAGGCCGCCGCCATCGAGCGGCTGCAGCGTCAAGGCCGGCGCGTGGCCATGGCGGGCGATGGCATCAACGACGCGCCAGCGCTGGCGCGCGCCGACGTGGGCATCGCCATGGGCACCGGCACCGACATTGCCATGGAAAGCGCGCAGCTGACCCTGCTCAAGGGCGATCTCAACGGCCTGGTCCGCGCGCGCAACCTGAGCCGCGCCACGGTGCGCAACATTCGCCAGAACCTGGCCTTCGCGTTCGGCTACAACCTGCTGGGCATTCCAATCGCCGCCGGCGTGCTCTACCCGGTGTTCGGCTGGCTGCTGAGCCCGATGATCGCGGCGCTTGCCATGAGCTTCTCCTCGGTCTCGGTGATCAGCAACGCGCTGCGCTTGCGCGGCTAAACGCTGGCCCGCTTCCCCGCCTCCGCCGGTGGAATTCGGCCGAACCTGCCGGAGTTGAAATCTTCGATGGCCTGGCGGATCTCCTGCTCGCTGTTCATGACGAATGGACCATAGCCCACGATGGGTTCGTTCAGCGGCTCGCCTCCCAGGACCAGGAATGTGGCATCCGTGTTGGCCTCGATGAGCACTTCGCCAGCCTCGCGATCCATCACCGCCAACTGCGCCTCGCGCACGATCTCACCGCCGTTGATCTGCACCGTGCCGTGCAGAACCACCAGCGCCACGGTCCGGCCCTGCTCGAATCGAAGCTGCGCGGTCTTGCCGGTCTGCAGCCGAACATCCCACACATCGACTGGAGTGAAGGTCATCGCCGGGCCTCGATGGCCCTCGTACTCACCCGCGATGACACGCACGCGTCCCGCCTTGTCCGGCAACTCGGCGCAAGGAATGTCCCGGTTCAGCAAGGTCTGGTAGCGCGGGTTCGTCATCTTGAACTTCGCCGGCAGATTGACCCAGAGCTGCACCATTTCGAAGGCGCCGCCGCTCTTGGCGAAGGCGCGGGAATGGAATTCCTCGTGCAGAATGCCGCCGCCCGCCGTCATCCACTGCACATCGCCCGGACCGATCTTGCCACCGGAGCCGGTCGAATCGCGGTGCTCCACCTCGCCGTCATAAATGATGGTGACGGTTTCGAAGCCGCGATGCGGATGCTCCCCCACGCCAAGCTTGTCCGTGGTGGGCTTGAACTCGGTGGGCCCGGCATAGTCGAGCAGCAGGAAAGGACTCAGGTGCTGCCCCTGATTGTTGTAGCCGAACAGTGATCGCACCGGAAAGCCGTCGCCGACCCAGTGGCCCCGCGGGGCGCTGTAGACACCGACCAGGTTCTTCATGACATCTCCTCGAATTTGACGAATCGGGTAGCCCGCCTGCCCATTGGGCTGAGGACTACTGTGCGGCTGGAACACCGATCCCTCAAGCTGGCATGATGATGACTCAGAGTTCTACCAATAGAACGATGAGAGGCCGTTGGGGGGGGGGTCAAACCATGCAGGACCTGAATGATCTGTACTACTTCGTGCAGGTGGTCGACCACGGCGGTTTCGCGCCCGCCGGCCGGGCGCTGCATGTCCCCAAATCCAAGCTGAGCCGCCGCATCGCCCTGCTGGAACGACGCCTGTCCGCGCGACTGATCCAGCGCTCCACCCGCCGCTTCGCCGTTACCGAGCTGGGCCGGGCTTATTACGCTCATTGCAAGGCCATGCTGGTGGAAGCCGAGGCGGCGCAGACCGTGATCGACTCGGCGCGCGAGCAGCCCTGCGGCACCGTGCACGTGTCCTGCCCTGTCGCGCTGCTGCATGCGCACGTGGGCGCGATGATCGTGGAGTTCGTGGCGAAATATCCCAGCGTCAATGTCGAATTGGTCGGGGTGAATCGCGCGGTCGACTTGCTGGCGGAAGGCATTGACCTCGCCCTGCGCGTGCGGCCGCTGCCGCTTCAGAACACCGATCTGGCGATGCGGGTGCTCGCGCATGCCTCGCAATGTCTGGTCGCGAGCCCAAAGCTCATCAAAACGCGTGGCGAACCGCAGTCGCCGGCAGATCTCACCGGCTGGCCCAGCCTGGGCCACGGATCGGCCGGCGAGGATCATGTGTGGAAACTGTTGGGCCCGAATGGCGCGGAAGCCGCTCAACACCACACGCCGCGGCTGATCAGCACCGACATGGTGACTTTGCGCGATGCCGCCGTGGCCGGCATCGGCGTGGTGCAGCTGCCTACGCTCATGATCCGCGAGCCGATCGCCGCAGGTGACCTTGCGCGCGTGCTGCCCGACTGGGCACCGCGCCGCGAAACGATTCACGTTGCCTTTCCCACGCGGCGCGGTTTGATACCGGCGGTGCGCGGACTCATCGATCACCTGGCCGATCGATTCTCGATACTCGGCGAACTGTAAAGCGCATCGATGACGACTTCTGTGCATGAGCCTTGAAAGGCTCGTTGCATTCGCGCTTTCGTCATCTATCGCCACGATCGAATCAAACGATCACACGGCCGGCCGGCGTGGGTTATCGTTGCGGCACTTTTTACGGAAGTGGTGAAACACCATGAGCAATACGACCGAAGCAAAGTGCCCTTTTGATCATCGCGCCAGCGGCGGCATGTCGAACCGCGACTGGTGGCCCAATCAGCTGAGGCTGGATTTGCTGCACCAGCACTCAACCAAGTCCGATCCGATGGAGAAGGATTTCGACTACGCCCAGGAGTTCACGAGCCTGGACCTCGCGGCGCTGAAGAAAGATCTCGTCGCGCTCATGACCGACTCGCAGGAGTGGTGGCCGGCGGATTTCGGACACTACGGCCCGCTGTTCGTGCGCATGGCCTGGCACAGCGCCGGCACCTATCGCATCAGTGACGGGCGTGGCGGAGCGGGCCGCGGCCAGCAGCGCTTTTCTCCGGTCAATAGCTGGCCGGACAACGTGAGCCTCGACAAGGCGCGCCGCCTGCTGTGGCCGATCAAGCAGAAATACGGGCGCAAGATTTCCTGGGCCGACCTCATCGTTCTCACCGGCAACGTGGCGCTGGAATCCATGGGCTTCAAGACTTTCGGTTTCGCCGGCGGCCGCGCCGATGTCTGGGAGCCTGACCAGGACGTGTACTGGGGCAGCGAAAAGACCTGGCTGGGCAGCGACAAGCGATACTCCGGCGAGCGCGACCTGGAGAATCCGCTCGCGGCCGTGCAGATGGGCCTGATCTACGTGAACCCGGAAGGCCCGAACGGCAAACCCGATCCGCTGGCCGCGGCCAAGGACATCCGTGAGACCTTCGCGCGCATGGCGATGAACGACGAGGAAACCGTCGCGCTGATCGCGGGCGGACACACCTTCGGCAAGACTCATGGCGCCGCCCCCGCGTCGAACGTAGGTCCCGAACCGGAAGCGGCCGATTTGGAATTGCAGGGCCTGGGCTGGAAGAATGCCTTCGGCACCGGCCGGGGCGCCGACACCATCACCAGCGGCCTGGAAGTCACCTGGACCTCCACGCCGACGAAGTGGACCAACAACTTCTTCTGGAACCTGTTCGGCTATGAATGGGAGCTGACCAAGAGCCCGGCCGGCGCGCACCAGTGGACGCCCAAGGGCGGCGCCGGCGCCGGCACGGTGCCGCATGCGCACGACAAGTCCAAGCGCATCGCCCCCGCCATGCTGACCACCGATATCGCGCTGCGCGCCGATCCCGACTACGAGAAAATCTCGCGGCGCTTTTTCGAAAACCCGGATCAGTTCGCCGACGCCTTCGCCCGCGCCTGGTTCAAGCTCACGCATCGTGACATGGGCCCGCGTGCCCGCTACCTGGGACCCGAGGTGCCCGGCGAAGAACTGATCTGGCAGGACCCGATCCCCGCCGTCGATCACAAGCTCATCGACGAGCAGGACATCGCGGCGCTGAAGGCCAAGATCCTGGCCTCCGACCTGACGGTCTCGCAGCTGGTGTCCACCGCCTGGGCGTCGGCGTCCACGTTCCGTGGCTCCGACAAGCGCGGCGGCGCGAACGGCGCGCGCATTCGTCTCGCGCCGCAGAAAGATTGGGAGGTCAATCAACCCGAACAGTTGGCCAAGGTGCTGAAGACGCTAGAGGGCATCCAAAGCGAGTTCAATCAATCGGCTGCCGGCGGCAAGAAAGTCTCGCTCGCCGACCTCATCGTGCTGGCCGGTGGCGCCGGCATCGAGCAGGCG
>JAFEGC010000189.1 GCA_018240265.1 Pseudomonadota bacterium
CACGGGATTGCCGGACAGCGTGCCGGCCTGATACACCGGGCCGAGCGGAGCCAGTCGTTCCATGATCTTGCGCCGTCCGCCGAAGGCGCCCACCGGCATGCCGCCGCCGATGATCTTGCCCAGCGTGGTGAGATCGGGGCGGATGCCGGCGAGGGCTTGCATGCCGCCGAGCGCCACGCGGAATCCGGTCATGACCTCATCGAAAATCAGCACCGCGCCGGCGCGGTCGCATTCCTCGCGCAGGGTTTCGAGAAATCCCGGCAACGGCGGGATGCAGTTCATGTTGCCGGCCACCGGCTCGACGATCACGCAGGCAATCTCGCCACCGCGTTGCGCGAACAGCTCATGCACCTGCGCCGCGTTGTTGTATTCCAGCGTGAGCGTGTGGGCGGCCAGCGCGGCCGGCACGCCGGGCGAGCTGGGCACGCCCAGGGTGAGCGCGCCGGAGCCGGCCTTGATCAGCAGCGAGTCGGCGTGACCGTGATAGCAGCCCTCGAATTTCACGATGGTGTCGCGCCCGGTGAAACCGCGCGCCAGGCGGATGGCGCTCATGGTGGCCTCGGTGCCGGAGCTGACGAAGCGCACCAGCTCGATGGAGGGCATGAGTTCGGTGACACGACGTGCGAGGTCCGTTTCGAGCGCCGTCGGCGCGCCGAAGCTCAGGCCGTCCGCCGCCACGCGCTGCACGGCGGCGATCACCGCCGGATCGGCATGGCCCAGGATCATCGGTCCCCATGAGCCTACGTAGTCGATGAAACGCCGGCCATCGGCCGCGAACACGTGCGCGCCGCTGGCACGGGCGAAGAAAATCGGTTCGCCGCCGACGCCGCGGAAGGCCCGCACCGGTGAATTGACGCCGCCGGGAATGTAGCGGCAGGCTTGCTGGAACAGACTCATGCTCGACCTCGCTCAAGTCGCGTCGGCCATGATAATAGCTCGCCGCCTCGAATGGGCGCCGCCTCGAGTCGGCGTCGCCTCAAGTGGGCGCGGCATCGAAGGGGTCTTCGGCGAGCGCGCACCGCGTCGAACGGGCCGGCGTGTCGGATGTCGCGCGCCCTCAGACGCCGGCGTCACCAGCTACTGGCGCGCTCAATCGCTGTTGCCGGCCGCCGGTGTCGGCCGCGGCAACCACAGCGCCACTTCCAATCCGCCGCCATCGCGATTGCTCGCCGTGGCACGGCCGCCATGTGCCTGCATGACCTGTGCGGTGATGGCAAGGCCGATGCCCTCGCCGCCGCTGTCCCGGTCGCGTGATTCCGCGACGCGGTAAAAGGGTTCGAAAATGCGCTGCAGTTCCTGCGGCGGCACGCCCGGACCGCGGTCGCGGACCCGAATGCTCACCGCGCCGGGTTCCTCGCGCACATCCACTTCCAAGCAGCCGCCCTCGGGCGAGTAGCGCACGGCATTGCGCAGCACGTTCTCGATGGCGCTGCGTAACAGCTCGCGGTGTGCGGACAGCGATAGCTCGCGCGGACCGCTCACCTCCACGCGACAGTTCCTGGCCTGCGCCTCGAAGCGCGCGTCGGCCACCACGTCCTCGATGAGTTCGTTGAGATCCACGGGCTCGCGCGTCAGCGCAAGGCCGGCGCTCTGCAGGCGCGCCAGCTTCAGGATCTGGCTGATCAGCGAGTCCAGCCGCTCGATCTCCAGCTCCATGCGGTCGAGCTGGCGCTGCGGGTCGGCGGGGGATTGGCGCGCCAGTCCCAGCGCCAGGCGGATGCGCGCCAGGGGAGAGCGCAGCTCGTGCGAAATGTCGCGCAGCAGCTGGGTGCGCTGCTCGCGCGTCGTGCGCAGCTTGTCGGCCATGGCATCGAAATCGCGGGCCAGCACCGCCAGCTCATCGCGCCGTCCTTCCAGCCCGGCGCTGACCCGCAGGTCGAGCTGGCCGGAGGCCACCGAGCGCGCGCCCTCCTGCATGCGCCGGATCGGCGCGCTCAGATGCCGTGCCAACCAGCCGCAGGTCAGCGCGCTCACCGCCAGCGCCAGCGCCAGCACGGCCAGCGGAATGCCGGGCATGCTCAGCGCACCGAACAGACCCGGCCGTCGCGGCGAGAACAGGATGGTGTACACCGCACCATCGGGGCCGACGAGTTGTGGCGCGGGGTAGCTGGGCCAAGGACCGGGCTGATGCTCCGCCCGCCGGTGTCGCAGAGCGGGCGGGACCGCATCGGGCGGCAGATCGCGGGTGTCCCGATCCTCGGGCGGAGGCGGAACGTTCGAAATGCCGGGACCGTCGCGGCCACGGGGGCTGCCGAGATCGCCCGACTCACCGGACACGTGGCGCAGAAAATCCAGGCGGCGGCGCGCGAATTCCGACAGCGACCGGCCCAGGATGTCGCGCTCCTGCCCATCGACGATGTAGAAATCGCGGTGCGCAATGGCGTTCTGATTGGCCTGCAGCCAGCGGCGCAGCGCGGACTCACCGCCGCTCGCCAGCACCTGCGAGGCGCGCACCGCCATCTCGGGGCGGCGTTCCGTATCGTTCGCATCGTTTTCCCTGGAGGCCACCGCCACGGTGAGCGCCATGCTGCCGCCGACGATCAGCACCATGGCCACCCAGAACAAAATGAAAATGCGAAAAAACAGGCTGTGCATCAGCCCGTGGTCCAGGCGAGCACGTAACCCGCGCCGCGTACGTTCTTGAGCTCGGGGATTTTGCCCGCTTCCAGTTGCAGCTTGCGGCGCAGATTGCTGATGTGCGTGTCGATGCTGCGATCGTAGGGCACGAGCCTGCGTCCCAGCGCGCTCTCGGTGAGATGCTCGCGCGACAGCACCTGTCCCGGCGCGCGCATCAGGATTTCCAGTACCCGGAATTCCGCACCCGTGAGGCTGATGGGACGCGAATCCATGCTGGCCTGCAGCGTGGCGGTGTTGAGCCGGATCGGCCCCACCTGGATGATCTCGCTGCCTGCGGCGCGCGGCGCACGGTTGTTCGAACGGCGCAGAATGGCGCGGATCCTCGCCACCAATTCACGCGGGTTGAAGGGTTTGGCGAGGTAGTCGTCGGCGCCCAGTTCCAGCCCGATGATGCGGTCGATGTCATCCCCACGCGCCGTCAGCATCAGCACCGGCGTGCCGAAGTCCGCGCCCAGGTCGCGCAGCACGTCGAACCCGCTCGCGCCGGGCAGCATCACATCCAGGATGATGATGTCGAAGCGCTCGGAACGGATGCGCTGCAGGGCCGCTGCACCGTCGTGCACGCTGTGCACCACGAAGTGTTCCGCCTGCAGGTATTCGCACAGCATCTGACACAATTCGCGGTCATCGTCGACCAGCAGTACCTGCGCTTCCCGCGCGGCCGTATTCTCGCCGTCGGAAATCATGGGGTTACTTTGGCATATCCGCCGCCGCCCTTGTACGCGGTCCGCGGAGGTTGACATTTCTTTGCTCAAGAGGTGAGAAACGGGCACGGAACCGGGTCAACCGGCGGGCGGCCTAAGCGTTAGGATGAGTGTCGACCGGATATCCGGCAAAGTGTGCGTGAGTCATGAACAAAGTGCCTTTGAAACTGGTTTGCCTGCTCGCGATCGGCATGTTGACCGCCTGTGCGGAGGCGCCGCCCGCGCCGCCACCCGCGCCTCGCCAAGTGGTACAGGCGCCCCCGCCGCCGCCATCACCGGATGTGTTCTTCTACCCCAAGCAGGGGCAAAGCGCGGAGCAGCAGGCCCGCGACCGCTATGAGTGCTACCTGTGGGCACACAAGCAGACCGGCTTCGATCCCAGTGCGGTGCGGCCCGCCACCCGCGCAAGCGTACGAGTCGTGCCCGTGCCGGGGCCGGGCCATGACACCGCGGTGGGGGGCGTGACCGGCGCGGTGCTGGGTGCCGCCGTATCGGGGCCGCGGGACACCGGCGCCGGCATGGTGATCGGTGCCGTGGCCGGCGCGGTGCTCGGTGCCGCCTCGGACCAGTCGCGACAGCGGGCAGCGGATGCCGAGCAGGCTCGGCTGGATGAGGCGCAGGCGCGCACTGCAGCTCAGTCCGACAGCCAACTGCAATCCTACCGGCGCGCCATGCAGGCCTGCCTGGAAGGGCGGGGATATACGGTCGAGTGACTTCAAAGATGGATTCGAGGAATTTCCCATGACTGGACCTACGCTCAAACTCGCCGCGTTGCTGCTCGGCGGCGCATTGCTTCTGCCGGTGCTGGTGCAGGGGCGCGAGCCCGGCGGCGCGCGTGGCCCGGCGCCGCACATGAACTTCGACAGCCGCTATCACCACGACCACTACTATCCGCCGCGGGGTTACGCCGTGCCGGCGCTGCCCCCGGGAGCTCGCAGCGTGTACTACGGCGGCAATCGATACTTCATGCGCGGCGGTGTGTGGTACCGGCCGTACGGGCCGCGGTTCGTGGTGTTCGCTCCGCCCATCGGTCTCGTGGTGCCGTTCCTGCCCGAGTTCTATACCACGGTGTGGTTTGGCGGTCTGCCGTATTACTACGCCAACGATACGTATTATCTGTGGGACCGCGGCGCCAACGGCTACGTGGTATCGAGCCCGCCGCCCGGCGCCGGCGATGGAACGGCGGCGTCCGATGCCGCGGCCAGCGGGCCCGGCACCACCGAAGATTTTTTCGTCTACCCGCGCAACGGCCAGAGCGAGGCACAGACCGCCAAGGACCGCTTCGAGTGCCACCAATGGGCCGTGTCGCAGACCGGCTTCGATCCGTCGGAGCCGGGCGGCGGCGTGGATACCGGGCAGAACGCCGGCAAGCGTACCGACTACAAGCGCGCCATCTCGGCCTGCCTGGAAGGCCGGCAGTACTCGGTACGCTAGGCGCGGCCGGCGAGGCACAGACTTTCCCGTGGTCCACACAACTTTGCACGGACTTTTCCCGGCGTTGACACAAGTCGTCAGCCCGCGGCCCTAGCATGTATGCACGGGCCGTCGTGGCTCCCCCCAACCGAAAGGAGACTTTGTATGATTTCATCCAAACATCGCCATATCGCGGGACTCGCGGCGTTGGCCTGCGTCGCGGCCTTGTCCGCCGGCGCGGCATCCCCTTCATCCACCTCGACCACATCCTCGCCCCCGCCGGCCGGCCACTGGCAGCATGGGCCGGGGCATATGTTCGACCAGCTGGGCCTGAGCGCCGATCAGAAAGCCCAGGTCAAGGCCATTTTCGAATCCAACGGCAAGCAGGTGCGCACGCTCCACGAGCAGATGCGCACCAACATGGAAAAGCTCCATCAGACCAAGCCCGACGATGCCAACTACAGCACGTTGGTGTCGCAGGTGGCCCAGGACAACGGCGCACTGACCACGCAGGCCATTTCGGCCCAGGGTGAGATGCGCGCCAAGCTGTACGCCGTGCTGACGCCCGCTCAGAAGACGCAACTGGCCGATCTGGAAGCCAAGATGAAGGCCCGCATGAAGGAAGGCGGCAAACATCACTGGCGTCACGGCCCAGGGCCCGGTCCGGATTCCCCGCCGGACATGCCGCCGTCGGATTGAGCGCAGCGGTTTTGAAGGGTACGGCCACGCGGCGCGCCAATGGCGCGCCGCTTTTTTTAATGCTGCACGGCCTGGTAGCCGTCGCGCCGTAGCAGCTCGATCACGCTGTCGGCGCCTGCCAGATGGCCGGTGCCGACGATGACCAGGTAGTTGCGGTCCTCGTTCAGGAGCGATTCGA
>JAFEGC010000018.1 GCA_018240265.1 Pseudomonadota bacterium
CATTCATGTTTTCGTCGCATGAGCATGGTGGCCGGGCTGATGTGCCTCGCCTGCGCGGCGCAGGCAGCGCCGGCCTTCACCACGCTGCTGCCGCGGGACGTGCTGCCGGTGCATTACGAGCTGAGGCTCACGCCGGATGCGGCGGCGTTGAAGTTCGCCGGGCAGGTCCGCATCGAGTTGAAAGTCTTGAAGCCCACGCGGCGCATCACCCTGAATGCGCTGGACTTGGATCTTCGCAGCGCGCGCATCGATGCGCAGGTCGCCGCCATCGAAATCGACCCCAAGGCGCAAACGGCCAGCTTCGTGCTGGCGAAGCCGCTGAAGGCCGGCGCCCACCGGTTGTCCATCGACTACATCGGTACCATCGGCACCCAACCCTCGGGCCTTTTCGCGCTGGACTATCTCAGCGCCGGTGCCAAGAAACGCGCCCTTTACACCCAGTTCGAACCGGCGGATGCGCGGCGCATGTTTCCCTGCTGGGACGAGCCCGCGCTCAAGGCCACGTTTTCGCTGCAGCTCATGGTGCGCGAGTCCGACGGCTTGGCGGTGAGCAACATGCCCGTGGCGGCGCGCAAGGCGCTGCCCGGCGGTCGCGTGCAGGTGCGCTTCACCGACAGCCCGAAAATGTCGACTTACCTACTGTTCTTCGCGCTGGGAGATTTCGAGCGCACGGTGGCGAAACGCGCCGGCACCGAAATCGCCGTGGTCACGCAGCAGGGCGATGCGCCCAAGGCCGGCTACGCGTTGTCGGCCGCTGCGGACATCCTGGACTGGTACGACCATTATTTCGGCGCGAAGTATCCGCTGCCCAAGCTCGACCTGATCGCCGCGCCCGGGCAGAGCCAGTTCTTCGCCGCCATGGAAAATTGGGGCGCGATTTTCTACTTCGATCGGGCGCTGCTCCTCGATCCGGCCTTTTCCAGCGTGGATGACCGCCGCGGCGTGTTCGAAGTGGTGGCGCACGAAGTCGCCCACCAATGGTTCGGCGACCTGGTCACCATGGGCTGGTGGGACGACCTGTGGCTGAACGAGGGTTTCGCGAGTTGGATGGCCGATCGGGTGACGGCTCGCCTGCATCCCGAGTGGAACCTCGCGCTGGCGGCGGTGGGTTCGCGCGAGGCGGCGATCCGCCTGGACGCTTTGGCAAGCACGCACGCGGTGGTCCAGCACATCCGCACGCCCGAGGAGCTGAATCAGGCGTTCGATTCCATCACCTATTCGAAAGGGTCGGCGGTCATCCGCATGCTGGAAGCCTACGTCGGTGAAGCGGCCTGGCGCGATGGCGTGCGCCGTTACATTGCGACGCATGCGCTGGGCAACACACGGAGCGATGATCTGTGGCTGGCGGTCGAGTCCGCCGCGGGCAAGCCGGTGCGGCGCATTGCGCATGAATTCACCTTGCAGCCGGGCGTGCCGTTGATCCGGGTGGAAGACGCGCATTGCCGGGACGGGCGTACCACGCTGCGCCTGGCGCAGGGCGAATTCCAGATGGATCGCGCGGTGAGCAAGCCGCGCGACTGGCAGGTGCCGGTGACGGTGGGTACGACTGCGCAGACCGCTACGGTGTTGGTGAATGGTCATGCTACGGCAAGCGTTCCCGGTTGCGGTCCGCCGGTGGTGAACCGCGGTCAGGGCGGCTATTTCCGCACGTTGTATGAGCCGGCCGCGTTCGAAGCCATCGCGCACGATTACGCCACGCTCGATGCGGTCGATCAGCTCGGCGTGCTGTCCGATGCCTGGGCGTTGGGATTGACGGCGCAGCAGCCGGTGACGGACGCGCTGGATCTGCTGCGCGAATTGCCGTCGAATACGGCGCCGGAAGTCTGGCAACGCGCCGCGGGTATCGTCTCCTTCATCGGCGATTTCACCCGCGAGGACCTGCACGCGCGTGCGGCGCTGGCCAAATTCGCCGGTGCGCGGCTGGGCGCCAAGCTTGCCGAACTGGGTTGGATTGGTTCCCAGGGCGAGGCCGACAATGTGTCCAGCCTGCGCAATACGCTGATAACGGTGCTGGGAGAGCTGGGCGATCCGCAGGTGCTGGCCGAGGCGCGCCGACGCTTCGAAGCGGATGGCACGCATCCCATCCGGGCTTCGCAGCGGCAGGCCATCTTCGGCGTGGTGGCGACCAATGCCGATGCCGCGACCTGGGAGCGCCTGCATGCGATGGCCAAGACCGAAGCCACGCCGGTGATTCGCGCGCAGTTGTACGAGTGGTTGGGCTCAACGCTCGATCCGCAGCTCGCGCAGCGCGCACTGGAATTGTCCCTGAGCGGGGAGCCGCACGAGACCGACGCGGCGGGAATCATTTCAAGCGTGGCGCAGATGCATCCGCGCCTGGCGTTCGACTTTGCGGTGGCGCATGCACAGGCGGTGCGATCCAAGGTCGATGTGGCCATGCAGGACGACTTCATCGTGCGCCTGGCGCGGCGCGCCGATGATTTGCAAACCCTGTCGCGGCTGGAGCAGTGGGCGCACGACAACGTGCCGCAAACGGCCTTTCGCGTCGTCGACACCGTGACGGCGCAAATCCGTTATCGGACCACGGTGCGGACGGAACGCCTGCCGCAGATCAACGCATGGATGAGCAAAACTGACGGCTGACTGAAATCGGCCCACCGCAGCCTCGCGCTCACTGGTAATTCGAGCCCGCAGGGTGATAATCGGCGCAGCGTCCGCGTTACGAAGGCGGCGCACCGTCCCAGACCAACTATCAACCAATAAGGAGACGTCCATGAAGATAAGTGCAGTCGTGCTGGGTCTCTCGATGGCCCTCGGCACCAGCGCAGCACTGGCGGATTTCGAGGAATACAAGGATTACACGCGCAGTGATTTCATCCTCGATGTGACCACCATCAAGGTACATGCCAATATGGAGGATGAGTATCTTGGAGGGCTGAAACGCACCTGGGTGGAGTCGATGGAGGTGCAGAAGAAGCTAGGGTACATCGAAGAATATCACATGTATGTCAGCGACCTGCCCAGCAGTGGAAACTTCAACCTGGTACTCGTGATCAAGCTGAAGAACGATTCTATGCTCGCCCCGAACAAGGCACGATACGACGCATTCATGAAGGAATGGGGCGTTGAACGCAATAAGAAGACAACGGAAATCGCTCAGCACGATTACCCGGCGATGCGCGACATCACCGGGCAGTACCACATGCGCGAAGTGACGATGAAGTAGCCATTTGAAGTGCGGCCTGCTCCGGTGCGGGCCGCACTCAGTTCCCGACGAATTCCTCGCCGATCCAGCGCGTGAACGCCTGCATGCTCTGCGGGCGGCCGAGGAAGTTCTTCACCAGATCATTGGCCGGCAGCGAGCCGCCGGGCTCCAGCACCGTGCGGCGGTACCGTTCCGGCGCATCGCCCGCCAGCGGATCGGCGGCGTTGAACTGCGAGAAGAAATCCAGCGCGATTACCTTGTCCCACATGTAGGTGTAATACGCGGACGAGTAGCCGCCGAGATGACCGAAGGAGGCAACCTCATGCGTCCCCGGCACCTGAGTGAACAGGCTGTAGCGCTTCACCGCCTCATTGTCGATCGTGTCCGGGTCGATGCTGGCCGGATCGCCCTGGTACATCTCATAGGAAATGGCGGTGTACACGTTCTGACGGGCCATGGCGCTGGCACGTCCGAACGTGGCAGCGCGGTTCATGCGCTGTACCAGTTCGGTGGGGATGGGTTGCAGCGTCTGGTAGTGCCGCGCGAACCGCGCCAGCACGGCGGGACTGCGGATCAGCTCCTCCAGCATTTGCGAGGGCGCCTCGACGAAATCGTTCTCCATGCTGATGCCGCTGATGCCGGCCCATTGCTGCTGGCCGCCGAGGATCATGTGCATCAGATGTCCGAACTCGTGGAAGAAGGTTTCCACGTCGCTGTACACCATCAGCGCCGGATCCTGCGCGGTGGGCGCCGGGAAGTTGCACACCAGCGCCGCCTCGGGCAGCTGCCGGCCACGTACGCCGTCGAGCACGGGCACCATCTCGGCATGGCTGAATTTGCCCGCCCGCGGATGCATGTCCAGGTAAAAGCGGCCGATGACCTGGCCGTGGTCGAGCACCTGCCAGATTTCCACCGAAGGATCCCAGGCAGGCGCACCCGCTTCGCGGCGGAAGCTGATGTTGAACAGCGCCGCCGCAACGTCCAGGATGCCCTGGCGCACACGCTCGTAGGGGAAGTACGGCCGCACCGACTGTGAGTCAAAGTCGTATCGCACGCGACGCAGCTGTTCCAGGAAAAAGCTGCGTTCGTACGCACCGATTTGCGTGGCGTTGGGCTCACGCTTGCGCTTCTCGGCCAGCAGCATCTGGAACTCGCGCTCGGCACCGGGGCGGGTGGCGCTGTCCAGCTCGGCGATGAACCTTGCGATACGCTCACCGCTACCCACCATGCTGTCGGCGGTGTTGTAATCGGCCCAGGAGGAGTAGCCCAGGAGCTTGGCCACCTCGTAGCGCGCCTTCATCATCTCCCGCAGCACACCCTCGTTCACCGGGTAGGCGCGCGTGGAAAATGCCATCCACATCCGCTTTCGCAGCGCATCGCTTTTGGCAAACTGCATGACCGGGAAATAATCGGTGTAATCGGTGGTGAGCTTGGTGGTGCCGTCGCCGCCCGGCTTGTGGTTGGCGATGAAGTCCGCCGGCAGGCCGGCAAGTTCCTGTGCATCGGTGACGCTAACGCTCTTGGTGCCGTCATTGATGTTGCGGTCGAAGCGCGACAGGGCATCGGTGATCTGGTCTTGCAGCACCTTCAGGCGCGCGCGCGTCTGCGGATCGCGATCCACACCGGCCAGGCGGAACTGCAGCAGCTGGCGTGTCACGTAATGGTGCGTGGCAGCGTCGGCTTTGGACACATCCAGTGCCGCCAACGCCCGGTAAACCTGCGGATCCAGCGAAATGGCCGTGCGCACCTCGCTGACCTTGCGGGTCATGGCGCTAGCGCGGTCGCGAAAGGCAGGCTCCGGGTGCACGGCTTCCATGAGCCCGGCGAAATACTGCGCCGAATTCAGATGCAGCACGGCCTCGTCGAAGGGCGCCAGCGTATTGGCAATCGTGCGCGCGCCCCTGACCGCCTTGAGGCGCGCCACAGCGGCTTGCGCGGCGGTGATGTGCGCGTTTTCGGTGGCCTCGAAGGCGCGGGCATCCGGGTGCCCGATCCACAGCGAGGGTTGCAGGCGCGCGGCGGGTGCAGCCTGGGCGGTGAGGCTCGCCAGTACCATTGCCGCCATGATTGGCCATCGCAGGCGATGGCATGGTCCGAAATGAAAGGTCATGAAAAATTTCCTGTAATTGAGGGAGCCGGCGCAACCATTGGCCGGCAACCGATGATGACGCCGATTATGCTTGAGCCTGCCGCGTCCGATCCACTCTAGCCGGCGGTGGTAGCATCCGCGCATGGAACGCGTGTACGAATTTCACGATTTCGTCGATTCCTGCTCGGTCGGCCGGCGGCATGCGGCGATGAGCGGCTACCGTCTCACCGGCCGGCCGTACGGAACCGCCAACCTTCTCATTCGCCGGCGGTGGGTGGCCGTCATGTGCGGCTGCCTGCTCGCCGGCATCGCCGCCGCAGCCGCGCCGGCCGTGAACGGCGATGCCGACATCGAGGCGCTCATCGCGCGCATGACCCTTGAGGAAAAGGCGGGCCAGCTCACGCTGTACAGCGATGCCATTCGCGCGGGCGACCACACGGCCAATCCCCCCACGCAGCAGCGGGCCGCGAAACTGCTCACGGAGGATATCCGCGCGGGTCGGGTCGGTGGACTGTTCCAGGGCGTGGGCGCGGCGTCGGCGCGCGCGGTGCAACGCCTGGCGGTGGAGGAGTCGCGCCTGGGCATTCCCCTGCTATTCGGTGCGGATGTGATCCATGGCCTGTACACGGTGTTTCCCATTCCGCTGGCGGAGGCCGCGAGTTTCGATCCCGTGCTGGCTGAGCGCACGGCGCGCGCCGCGGCGCGCCAGGCCACGGCGGCGGGAATCAAGTGGACGTTCGCGCCCATGGTGGATATCGCGCGGGATGAGCGCTGGGGCCGCGTGGCGGAGGGAGCGGGCGAGGATGTGTTGCTCGGCGCGCGTTTCGCCGCAGCGCGAGTGCGGGGTTTCCAGGGTGCGAGTCTGGCCGCGCCCGATGCGCTGCTGGCCTGTCCCAAGCACTACGCTGCCTACGGCGCAGTGTCGGGCGGCATGGAATACAATACCGTGGATATTTCCCTGCCCACGCTTTGGCAGATACATCTGCCGCCGTTCAAGGCGGCGTTCGATGCCGGCGCACTGTCTACCATGAGCGCCTTCAACGAAGTCAATGGCGTTCCGGCCACCGCCAACGGATACCTGCTGACCGAGGTGCTGCGCGGGCGATTCGGGTTTCGCGGTTTCGTGGTGTCGGATTACACGGCGGATGAGGAGCTCATCGCACAGGGCTTCGCGCATGATGCCGCCGACGCGGCGCGTCTGGCCTTCAATGCCGGCGTGGATATGAGCATGCAAAGTGGCTTGTATGCGCGTTACCTGCCGGAGCTGGTGCGCGCCGGCAAGGTGTCGCCGGCGCGACTGGATGAGGCGGTGCGGCGCGTGCTGTTGGCCAAGCGCGCGTCGGGATTGTTCGCGAATCCTTACCTCGGCATGGATGCCGAGCGCGAACGGCGCGAGCGCGCGGCGCCGGACATCGTGGCACTCGCCCGCGAAGCGGCGCAGCGCTCCATCGTGCTGTTGAAAAACCAGGGAGGACTTCTGCCGCTGTCGAGGTCGGGACACAGTATTGCGCTCATTGGACCATTCGCCGATAACCGCGCTGACTTGTTCGGACCCTGGGCGATTTTCGGTGATGCCACACGTGCGGTGACCCTGGCGCAGGGCATTCGCGCCGCGCTGAGAGATCCGAAAGGTTTGACGGTAGTCCGGGGCAGCAACGTGGAAGCACCGATTGCCGGCGGTCTCGCGGCGGCGGAGCAGGCCGCGCGCCGCGCCGACATCGTCCTGCTCGCCGTTGGCGAGTCGGCTGGCATGTCGGGCGAGGCGCAGTCGCGCACGCAGATCGTCATTCCGCCGGCGCAGCAGGCGCTGGTCGAACGCGTGGCCCGCGCCGGCCGGCCGATGATTGTGCTGCTCAACAACGGCCGTGCGCTGGCCTTGTCGGACGCGGTGCTGCGGGCACCGGTCATCGTGGAGACCTGGTTCCTGGGTTCGCAGGCGGGTCACGCCATCGCCGACGTGCTGTTCGGAGCGGTGAATCCCAGCGGGCATTTACCGGTGAGCTTTCCGGTGGAATCGGGACAGGAACCCTTTTTCTACGATCACAAGAGCACCGGCCGGCCGGCCGTGCCGGGCGCATCGCCCGCTTTCAAGGCGCGTTATCGCAGCACCGCCAACGAGGCTCGCTTTCCGTTCGGATTCGGTCTCGGGTACAGTCCGCTGCGCTTCGAGAATTTACGGCTGAGTTCCGCGCAGATGAGCTGGGATGGCAAACTTCGCATCAGCGCGCGGATTGTCAACGGTGGCCGATTCGATGCGCTGGCACTGGCGCAGTTGTACGTGCACGACCGTGTGGCCAGCCTGACGCGTCCGGTGCGCGAGCTCAAGGCCTTCACGCGCGTGCCGGTGGCGGCCGGCCGCACGGCCGAGGTCAGCTTCGAGCTGAGCCGCGCGGACCTGGCCTTCGTCGCGGCCAATCTCGAGTCGCGCGCCGAGCCCGGATGGTTCGATGTGTGGATCGGCGGCTCGTCGGTCGAAGGTCCGCGGGCGCAATTCGAACTGCTGCCCGGCTCCGTTGTGCCGCCTTCGGCCACGGCTCATAATTGATCCAATCCGTGCCGTGCGTACGATCGCACCGGCCACAACGATCCGAGGTGGGGATGATGAATCTCAGTCGACGTGCCCTGCTGTCCGCTTCCGCTTTGTTGCTGGCGCGCCCGCGAACGGTGGCGGCGCAGGTGTCGCCCGCGGCGCCGGACATCGCCATCGTGCCCGCCACCGATGCGCGCCCCGAGCCGCTGATCTTGTGCTGGAACGAAAATCCCTACGGACCTTCGCCGGCGGCGCGTGCGGTGCTCAGCGCCACCGCGCCGCTGGCCTGCCGATATCCGCAAAGTGAGATCGGACTGCTGCTTGAAGCGCTGTCGAAAAAAGAGGGCGTGAGCGTCGATCACCTGGCGCTCGGCGCGGGCTCCGGCGAGATCCTGTCCTGCCTGGGCGCGCTGGTGGCGCGCAAGGGCGGAAGCCTCATTGCCGCCGAGCCCACGTTCATGGAACTGCCGGAGTACGCTCGGCGCGCCGGTGTCACGATCAGCTGGGTGCCGGTGAACGCGCAGAAGCGTCATGATCTCAAGGCCATGCGCGCCGCCGTCGGCCCCACCACCCGCGCGGTGTATGTGTGCAATCCGAACAATCCCACCGGCACCGCCGAGCCGCGCGCCATCTTGCGCGAATTCATCCTGTCATTGCCACCGGATGTTACCTGCATCGTCGATGAGGCTTACCTGGACTTCGCCGACGATCCGGCGGTGGGGAGCGTCGCCGACCTGGTGGGCAACAGCCGCCGGCTGGTGGTGTTGCGCACCTTTTCCAAGCTCCACGGCATGGCCGGCGTGCGCTGCGGCTACGCCATTACGCGACCCGATATCGTGAACGACATCGCCGGCGTACGCATGAGCACGCCCAACATCTTCGCCATGCGCGCGGCGCGCGCCAGTCTCGGCGACCTGGAATTTCTGGCCGATACGCGCCGGCGCATTCTCGCCAGCCGCCGGCGCATTTGCGGAGAACTCGATGCGCTGGGCCTCGCTTATGCGAAGTCCCAGGGCAATTTCGTGTTCTTCGATACCCACATGCCCATCGTGGAGTTCGAGCAGATCATGCTGGCGCGAAATATCCGGGTCGGCCGGCCGTTCCCGCCTTTCGACACCTGGTGTCGCATCACCGTTGGTCGGGAATCCGAGGTGGATGCCTTTCTGGCGGCGCTGCGCGCCGTGCACGCGCCGGCGCTGCGGAAGGCCGTGTGAGCTCGACGCAGTGAGTGAGGTGTCGTGAGCACCGCGTCCGTGGGCGGGGCGTATCGCGTGACTGTGCCGGCGATTCCATGGCGGGTGTCGCTGCCGCTGCTCAGCACCGCCTTCATCATGTTCGGCGCCGGCGTTCTGGGCTCGCTCCTGCCGCTGCGCTTTTCCGCCAAGGGTCTGTCCGACGGTATGATCGGCTTGCTCGCCACTGCCGAGGCGTTGGGTTTTCTCACCGCCTGCCTGTACGCACACCGCATCATTGCGCCGGTGGGGCTGGAGCGAGCGTATGCCTCGTTCGCAGGGCTCAAGGCCGTGGCCATCCTGGGACTGCATTTCGCCGACGGCGTACTGATGCTGGCGGTGCTGCGCTTTCTCATCGGCATGAACGCCGCCGGGCTCGCGGTGGTGGTGGAAAGCTGGCTGAATGCGCTGGCTCCGAATGCGCAGCGCGGCCGCGTGCTCACCCTGTACGTGCTCACCTACGCGGTGTTCTTTGGTTTGGGCCAGCTGTTCAGCCATAGCCTGAATGTGCTCGGTCCGGAAATGCTGTTGATCGCGGGTATTTCCACCACGCTGGCGCTGGTACCCATGGTGGCCATCGACGTGCGCGCTCCCGTGTTGCCGCATCGCGTGCAGGTGCAGATCGCCAAGGCCTTCGCCAATTCGCCGGTCAGCGTGCTGGCCTGTCTGCTTAACGGTCTGGTGCTCACGGCCTTCATCACCGTCGGCCCGTTGTTTGGCGCGCGCATTGGGCTGTCGCAAGGTGATATCGTGCTGCTCATGGCCTGCGTATCGCTCGGCGGCATCGCACTGCAATGGCCCATCGGCTACTTCTCCGACAAGGTGGATCGGCTGTATGCGCTGATCGGCCTGGGAGCGGGCATTGCCGCAATCGCCTTCGCGCTGGCCAACGTCACCGGCGCGACGCCGTTCATGCTATTGGCCGTGCTGTTCGCGGTGTTCGGCGGATTGGCCGAAAGCCTGTATGCCGTGGGCGTGGCGCACGCCAACGATCGCGCTGCGTCCTCCGACTACGTGGCACTGTCATCGACGCTCTTGTTCGTCTGGGCGCTGGGTGCCACCATCGGCCCGACTACTGGCACCTATGCCATTCAACTGCTGAGACCGAGCGCCTTCTTTATCTACGTGATGTGCCTGACCGTGCCCTTCACGGTGTTTGCGCTGTGGCGCCTATACTACCGCCACCGTCGGCATGCGCCCGCCGACGTACGCGAGGAATTTCTGGCCTATCCGCAAACCTCTCCGGAAATCTATGGCTGGCTGCCGTATCACAAGCATGCGCCACAAGAACAGGACTGCATCGGTCAGCCACCGCAGCAAGAACCATGAGCAAGACCAACGACGTAATCGATGTATTTTGCGTGTCAGAGTCCACCGTGCCCCGTGAATATGGCGAGGCAGCCGACGGTGCGGAGCTATCCTGGCGCACACTGCTGAGCGCCGACCGCACGCCCACGCGTGGGCTCGCCGCCGGCACCTGCGAGATCCAGCCAGGCGGGGAGCTGAAGCTGCACCGGCATCCGACGTTGGAGGTGTATTACTTCTTGGAAGGCGAGGGCGTGGTGCGGTTGCAGGATCGGCACATCAGCGTGCGGGCGGGCTCGACGCTGTCCATTCCCGCCGATGTGCCGCATGGCATCCGCAATACCGGCACCGCGACCTTGAAGCTGTTCTACGCCTTTGCGGCGGATTCGTATTCCGAGGTTGAGTACACGATGTTGGAGCCCTGAAAAACACGTATTTCGCCAGCGCGCTGCGAGGTGCGTGACGGGATACGATCCGGGGAAACGTCACCGGCGATGGCTCGCGCCGATGGGCACCGGGTCGCTCGGCGTGCAACCCGCCAATGCGGCCGGAATGGTTGTCCGCACGCCATGCTACCGCGCGCCCGCAATCGCCCAGATGGCCCGCTCCAGTAATCGGCGACGTTGACTCCGGGAAAATCGCCGTGGCTCCAAGGTCATGGCCAGCCACAGCCCATCGACGGATGCGACCAGCAGGTCGGTGGCCTGCGTCACGTCCAGGCGCGCGGGAACCTGGTGTGCGCGGATGGCATCGCGCAGACACTGTCCGATGTAGTTGCGCCAGCGACGGTAGTAATCGCGGTGCTCGCGTGCGAAAGCCGGCGTGCGCAGCGCCCGCCCCCACAGACTCATCCACAAGGCCAGTGCCGCCGGTTCGCGCGCCTGCGGCAGATGCGCATCCATGGCGGCCAGCAGGCGCGGCAGGCCGGCGCGGTGCCGCTCGCGCAGGCACTCGAGCTGGGTAAAGGTATGCTCGGCCAGCCAGCGAAAGGCGAACACCACCAGCTCGTCCTTGGTCTTGAAGTAATGCGTGAGCACCCCGACGGACAGGCCGCCGCGCTGTGCGATGCTGCGGATGGAGGCGTTTTCCACGCCTTCGCTGCGCATCAGTTCCAGCGTCAGCATGGCGATTTCCTTTCGACGCCGCTCGCGATCCACTATCTTGGGCATGCACAGCTCCTGTGCGTGCCATGTTACACGCATGTGACGAACACGGCACGAGCTTGCTACCAGACTCCCCCGCCTCGTGACCTGCCCGCAACAGCAGGCCAGAGGGCGGACAGGTTTATATAGAACAGCTGTTCCATCTCGGCATTTCCTGGGCTATGCTCAAGGCAACGGAGGTGTTCCATGCGTCGTATTCGCCATCCCGTAGCAAAATCGCCACTGACGCTTGCCATCGCCTCGGTGCTGTATGGCGGCGTCACGCTGGTGCGCGCGGCTCCTGCCGAGGATGCCAGCGTCCTGCAGGAGGTGGTGGTTACCGCGCGCAAACGCGCCGAGACGCTGCAGGAGATTCCGGCCAGCATCGACGTGTTCTCCAAGGACGCGCTGCAAAAGCTCGCCATTACGCAATTCGAAGACTACGCGACACGCACGCCATCCATTTCCTTTGTCAGTATCGGGCCGGGCACGCAGTACTTCTTCATGCGCGGCGCTTCGGACGGCAGCAATCCGGAGTCGACGTCCAACAGCATCGCTGGCTTCTTCTTGAACGATGTGTCGTTGGGTTACTACGGGGGCATCCCCGATCTGCATCAGTACGATCTGGAACGCATCGAAGTGTTGAATGGACCGCAGGGCACGCTGTATGGCGCTGGCTCCATGTCCGGGGCCGTCAAGCTCATCACGGCACCTCCCGACCCGGACCGGTTCAGTGCCGGCATTGATCTCGATGGATCACGCTTTGCCGGCAGCAACGGCAGCAATCACTCGGAAGAAGCGTTCGTGAATTTCCCGCTGTTCGACGGCAGGACTGCAGTGCGGTTGTCAGCCTTCAACGTGAAGCAGGCGGGTTTCATCAACAATTTGCTCAAGACCCGCACCTGGGTGAACGGCGTGGTGTCGAACAATGCCGAGTGGGCGGGACGGGACTACAACACCCAGACTTTCAAGGGCGGGCGCATCGGTGTGTTGCAGAAGCTGGGCGAGAACTGGAAGCTGTCGCTCACCGCGGATTACCAGGTGCAGAATCACAACGGTGCCTGGGACCACGACCCGAGGCGCTACGGCGATCTCAATGTCGCGCGCTTCGGCCCGGAGTGGGGCGACAACTACAACACGGTTGTCCAGGCCAAACTCGAGGGAGACGTGGGCATTGGTACGCTGTCCTACATTGCCGGTTACTTCAAGTCCAAATTGGATAGCGTGTCTGAGTATTCGGAATACGTGCAGTACGTGAACAAGGGCGGTACCACGGCCGAGTATGTACAGGGCTTTGCGTGCGAGCACGCCGGCTTCGTCAACTGCAACGATCCGTACCAGTACACCACCTACCGGAGCGATGTACGCCGCAACACGCACGAACTGCGCCTGCAATCCAGTGGCGAGGGGCGGACACACTGGATCGTGGGCGCCTATGCCGAGCGCACGAAGAATACCTATTCAGACTTCTGGCACATGCCGGGCATCAACCTGGACGGCGAACAGGCGACGTATTACCTGGACATGTACGGTGGCAAGGCGGTGGTGCAACCGTTTTCCGGCGAATGGTACGCGAACGACAATCGCTACGACGAGCATCAGAATGCGATTTTTGGCGAAGTCAACTATGCCATCAACGATCGCATCCGCGTCACGGGTGGCGCGCGCTGGTTCGAGGCCAGTTCCACCGGCAACGGCTATGGTTCTTACTTCTACGCACCGCGCGTGGATGAGCCTTACTCGGGCAAGTGGAGCAAAACCACGTTCCGGGCCGGTATCGAGTACAAGCCACTCGATCAATGGCTGTACTACTTCAATTTCGCGCAGGGTTTCCGCGAAGGCGTGATCAATACCGGCACTGGAACCAGACCGGGAATCCAGGGCGTCACCGACCCCGATACGCTCAACACCTATGAGCTTGGCTGGAAGACCGAATTCCGGCACGGGCGGCTGCGCTGGAACGGCGCTGCGTATTACACCAAGTGGAAGGACTTTCAGACAACGGTGTTCGATCTGTCCATCGCACCGACTTCCTTCTACGCCAACATCGGCGATTCACGGATCTACGGATTCGAGTCCGACATCGAAATGCGGCCGACGGAACGCTGGATATTGAAGCTGTCGGCGAGTTACAACGACTCGCGCATCCAGACCAACCATTTCCAGAATCCGGATTATCCGGTGCGTGCGGGGGAACGTCTGCCGTACATTCCCTACCTGAAGGCCAGCGCATCGGTACGCTATGAGTGGCCGCTGTTCGCTCACAAGGCTTATGTGCAATTCGACGAATCCCACACGGGCAGCATGTGGAGCAACCTCAGCATGTCTGTACGACAGATGCAGCCGGCGTACAATCTGGGCTCATTGCGTCTGGGAGTGGATGCCGCCGACGGTCACTGGAGTGCGGAAGGGTATATCAGCAATATCGCCAACGAGCATGCGGTCATCTTCATCAACCCATATCTGTACGACTCGCGCGAGACCACCAATGCTCCGCGCGCCGTCGGGTTGCGCCTGAAGTATCGCTTCGGTGGCTTCGGCGACTGAAATCGAGAGCAAGACCTCCGCCGGAGTGCGTGAGCTGGCGCTGTCCTACCTGGGACAGGGCAAGACCGATACCGCCGAACAGCTGCTGCGGGAACTGCTGGCGTTGAGGCCCGAGGACGTGCAGGGCCTGCGGCTTCTGGCGCTGATCCTGCAGTCGCAGGGCAAGTCCGAGCAAGCCGTCGCCACCCTGCAGAAGGCCGTGACGCTTGCGCCGGAGGCCGCGCACGTCCATGCCGATCTCGCGGCCTTGTACCGCAGTCTTTCGTGTCCACAGGATGCGGCGAACGCCATGCGCCAGGCGCTGGAACTCGACCCTTCGATGAGCGCCGGCTGGTGGCTGCTCGGCGATGTGATGGTGGACACGGGCAACATGGCCGAGGCGACTCGCGCCTATGTGCAGGCAGCGCGCACCGATCGATTCCGCGAGGCCATCGCGGCGGCGGGCGAACATCTGGCGCGGCAGGAGGCGCAAGCTGCGGAACGCATTTTCCGCGACGTGCTGCGCCAGGAGGGCAAGCATATCGCTGCGCTGTGCGGTTTGTCGGCCGTGGCGTTGCTGGCGGGGCAGCCCGCGCAGGCCGAGCGCATGCTCAAAGTCGCCCTACGCCAATCTCCGCACTCGCCGATGGTGTGGCGCGGCATGGCGCAGGCATCGATGGAAGCTGGCCGCTTCGAGGAAGCGGAAACCGCCATCCGTCGCGCGCTGCGGGTGGATGCCGAGCAGCCGCGCAACTGGGTCATGCTGGGCACCATCCTGGCGCGCCGCTTCCGTCCGGAGGAGGCGCTGGAGGCTTACGAGCGCGCGCTGGCATTGCATCCGACGCAGCGCGCACGCGTGCTCATGTCCAAGGGGCATCTGCTCAAGACCCTGGGCCGGCGCACCGAATGCGAGGCGGCGTATCTCGCCTGTATCGAGGAGGAGCCCGCGAATGGCGAATACTACTGGTGCCTTGCCGATCTCAAGACTTATCGGTTCGATGATGCGCAGATCGCGCGCATGGAGTCCGCGCTGACCCAGGCACAGGCTGATGTTCGGGCCGATGCCACGAACCTGGCCTTGCTGCATTTCGCGCTGGGACGGGCTTACGAACAGCGCGCGCAGTACGCGAGCGGCTTCGAGCATTACGCACGCGCCAATGCCGAGCGCCGGCGCAGTGTTGCCTTCGACGCCGCCGCCTTCGAGGCCAAATGCCGGCGCATCGCTGCGTTTTTCACGGCGGAATGCCTGCAGCGGCTCGCCGCCGGCGCGGCGGAGATCCGCCCTGACGAGGCCCGGCGTATCGACGCCCGGCCTAGCGAGGCCCGCCCGATTTTCATCGTTGGCTTGCCGCGGTCGGGGTCCACGCTAGTCGAACAAATCCTTGCCAGCCACTCGCAGGTGGAAGGCACCATGGAGCTGCCGCACATCATCAATCTGGTGCGCGAGCTGGACCACGTGGGCCGCGGCGATGCCTACCCGGAGAGCGTGGCCGACCTCACGCCGGAGCGGCTATACGCGCTGGGCCAACGTTACCTGCGCGAGACCGCCGGCTTTCGCACCGACCGTGCCTGCTTCATCGACAAGATGCCGAACAATTTCCGGCATCTGGGGTTCATGCGCCTGATCTTGCCGCAGGCGGTGTTCATCGATGTGCGCCGTCATCCCATGGATGCCTGTTTCAGCGCCTTCAAGCAGTATTTCGCCGAAGGCCAGACTTTCAGCTACGACCTCGAAGACCTGGGGCGCTATTACCGCGCGTATCTTGAACTCATGGCGCATTGGCACGCGGCGATGCCGGGACAGGTGCTGACCGTGCACTACGAATCGCTGGTGTGCGACACCGGCACCGAAGTGCGCCGGCTGTTGGATTTCTGCAGGCTGGAATTCGAGCCCGCCTGCCTGCGTTTTCACGAAACCCAGCGCCCGGTGCGCACCGCCAGCGCCGAGCAGGTGCGCCAGCCGATCTACGATTCCGCCATCGGTCATTGGCGGCACCTCGAAGCCCAACTCGCGCCACTCCGGCGCGCGCTGGGGGATGTCTTCGAAGAGGCTGAACGCGAACTTGGTCGATACAGCGGGATCTGAAACGACAACGAATCCAGCATCCTAGCCCGCCGGCACTCTCGCCACCAGAGCCGCGCAGGCATCGATCAGCGCCTTCTGGTGCGGCTGCAGCGGCTGACCGCCCATGTGCTCGAAGATCGCCATGTAGGGATCTTCAATGCCGCTGCGATGACCCAGCATTTCCTCGAACACGGCCAGGCCGCAGAACGGAACGTAGGCGGTGGAATAGCCGCCCTCGTGCACGGCGATGACGCGGCCGCCGCAGATCTCCTTCGCCAGATCCAGCGTCCGGCGCGTCAGCTCGCGGAAGGTGCCGCTATGCGCCAGCATGCGGCCCAGCGGGTCCATGGCGCTGCCGTCGAAGCCGGAGGAGACGATGATGAGTTCAGGCTTGAAGCGGCGCACCGCCGGGATCACCACGCGCGTCCAGGTGTCGATGTAGGCGCCGTGACCCGAGCCCGGCGGCAGCGGGATGTTGATGTTGGTGCCCGCGCCCTTGCCGCGGCCGTTCTCCTCCACACTGCCCGAATTCGGCGGGTAGTAGTTGTCCTGGTGCACCGACACCGTGAGCACAGAAGGGTCCTCGATGAAGGCGTGCTCCTGGCTGTTACCGTGGTGCACGTCCCAGTCGACGATGGCGACACGGCCCATCTTGTGGACTTTCTGCGCGCGCTGCACCGTGAGCACGTTGTTGGCGAAGACGCAGAAGCCGCGCGCCAGGTTTTTCTCCGCATGGTGGCCGGGCGGACGCACCAGGCAGTAGACATTGTCCACCTGCTTCCCGACCAGCGCATCCAGACCCGCGAGGCACCCGCCGGCCGAGAGCTGCGCGATCTCGAAGCTCCCCGTGCCGATGGGCGTGAGTTCGCCGGCATCACCGCCGACCCCGGCGCTCAGCGCCTGAACTTTGGCGATGTAGTCGCGGTCATGATAGGCAGCGATTTCCTCGATATCGGCGCGGCGCGGCTTGATGCGCACCAGCTGATCCAGCACGCCGGACACTTCCAGGAGCCCGAGCAGCCGGCGCTTGGTCTGAGGGCTTTCCGGGTGTCCGTCCGGCTGGACGGTGAGCCCGTAGGGAAGCGGGCCGGCGCTGGCGCCCGTGTGATGCCAAAAGTAGTGTTCGTGGCAGACGAAACCGGTACGATTCATGGGCTTACGGTCCTCGTGGTGGGGTGATCGATGCGTGTCGGGAAGGGCAGGTGAGCGACAGCCAAGCCGGTCCGCTGGTGGACGCCGCGGTGCTCGGTGCCCTGCTGCTCGACCTGTATCGTTTTGCGCGCGAATTGCCGCTGGTGGATTTCCAGGAACGCGTGCTGGAGCGTCTGGCCGAGGCGCTGCCCTTCGATTCGGCCTGGTGGGGCATGTCGGCGCTGGATCGCGAGCTGCACAGTTCGTTTCCGTTTCGCGTTCCGCAGGACTTCGTGGATCACTTGTGCGGTATCCGCGGTCAGGACCTCATGGCCGACGAATTGATGGGCAATCCGGGAGTTTCCTTGAACTTCGATTACGCGGCCTTGCATGCAACGCCGGTGTTCACCGCGTTCGTGGATCGTTTCGACACCCGCCAGGCACTGAGCACGCTGCTGATGAATCCGGATCTGAATCTCACCACGTTTCTCAGCCTGTATCGCCGCGGACCGGGGTCGCAGCCTTTCAGCGAGGCCGAGCGCCAGCTCAAGCAGATGGTCATGCCGCACCTGTGGGCGGCCTGGTCCTCCAACTGGATCGCGCAGCTGGCCGCGGCCAAGGCGCACAGCGTCTCCGATCGCGTGAGCCTCGCGGTGGCGGATCAGAAAGGCCTGCTGCACGCGGCCGAGCCGCGCTTTTCGGAGCTCATGCAGATGGAATGGCCGCGATGGAGTGGACCGGAGCTGCCGACCGAACTGCGCGCCGACCTGCGACTGGAGGGGCCGCGCGAGCGCCACGTGCTCACCACCCAGCTGATCCCGGTGCGCGGGCTCTACCTGGTCGAGGTGCGCCGCCGCTCCGCGCTCGACCGGCTCACCGCACGCGAGCGGCTGATCGCCGAGCATTTCGGCAGCGGCAAGTCCTACAAGGAAATCGCCGCATCGCTGACGGTCGCGCCGGCTACCGTGCGGGCTCACTTGCGGGCCATCTATTCAAAGTTGAAGATCTCCGACAAGACCGAACTCGCCGCCTTGCTGTAGCACCATGAGTGCGCATTCTGGCGCCCGTTCGTGGTCAAATTACAACTAGGAGTGTGTCCGAGTAACGATTCTTGAAGGCAGTGG
>JAFEGC010000190.1 GCA_018240265.1 Pseudomonadota bacterium
CGGGAGAAGTCGTCGCCTGCCTGGTGGAACCGGCCTTCCTGATCGGTGTGCAATCGCCACCGGATCTGGATTTCCGCGACGAGGAATCGCGCCACCGCCTGCACCGCTTCTTCGGCCGCTGCCTGAGCGATCCGTCGCCGGAAATCGTCAAGGACCTGAACGAGATGTTCGCCGACGTCACCAACCGGTTCTTCGAGCTGATGCGGCGGGCCTGTCCCGAGGTAACGCAGGCCGAACTCGACTGGCGCATCAACTGCGTGTTCGGGACGGTGAGTTTCGCGCAGCTCTACGGCGAGCGCATCGGCCGTTTCCTCGGCACCGAAGCCGACGTGGGCGATGAGCTGGCTGCGCAATGGGTGATGCATTTCATCACCCGCGGCATCGCCGCACGGCCGGCGCCGAAGAAGACCGTACGACGGACCACGGCGGAAGCGACCGGGCGGCCGCGCCCACAGCCGCCATCACGGCGACATCCATCCACTGCTAGGAGAAAATCCAGATGAACGTGACTTTCGATTTTCGCGGCAAGACGGTGCTGGTGACCGGAGGCGGTTCGGGCATCGGGTTCGCCAGTTCGAAGGCTTTCGCTGCGGCGGGGGCCGACGTGGTTATCGCCGACCTGTCGGATGACAACGGCCAGGCGGCCTCCGAGGCGATCCGCGCCGCCGGCGGCAAGGCCGAGTTCCGCAAGGTGGATGTGGCGGAGGAGGCGCAGGTCATCGGGCTCATCGACTACATCCGGCGCGCGCATGGGCGTCTGGACATCGCGCACAACAACGCCGGCATCGAAGCCAAGACCGTGCCACTGGCGCAAGTCGAGTCGGACAACTGGCGTAAGGTGATCGACGTGAACCTGAGTTCGGTCTTTTACTGCCTGAAGGCCGAGATCCCGGTGATGGTGAAGCAGGGCGGCGGGGCGATCGTCAACACCGCCTCGGCTGCCGGCCTCATCGGCGGCTTCAACCTGAGCGTCTACACCGCGGCAAAGCACGGCGTGGTGGGGCTGACCAAGGCGGCGGCGATGGACTATGCCACCCACGGCGTGCGCGTCAATTCCCTGTGCCCGGGAGCCATCGATACGCCGTTCCTCGCGCAGCTTCCCAAACCCTTCCTCAACCGGCTGATTTTCGGTACGCCCATGACTCGTCTGGGCCAGCCGGAGGAGATGGCGCAGGCGGTGCTGTGGCTGTGTTCGGACGCGGCCTCTTATGTCACGGGGCACGCGTTGTCCGTCGATGGCGGTACGGTGCTGGGTGGCATCGGGACCCGCTTCGATGATCTGCTTGATGCCGCTGGCGGATGATGCGGGGAGCCAGCTTTCGGTCTGTGCGCGGGTGATTGGTGGCGTATCGCTATCTGATGCGGGGCCTAACTTTTCGGTAGGACTCCTATCGCCGCCGCATCCGTATGCTTCGTCGTGGTTGGTTTGGCCGACCGATATCGCGACACAAATTCGGAGGGGAATTCATGCGTCTTCCATCTAAGCAGTGCGCGTTGGCGCAAGGCGTCATGGCGTTATTGCTGGCGCCTGCGTGCGGCACCGCGGCAACCGCCGGCGGGGGCGACACCGTCGCCCTCGAGGAAATCGTGGTCACGGCGCAGAAGAAGACCGAGGACCTGCAAAAGGCCTCCGTGGCGGTGGATGTCGTCGGCAGCGAGCAGCTTGCGAGTTCCGGCGTGAAGAACGTGATCGACCTGCAGGACATCGTGCCCACCGTGCGCTTCATCGCCGCCGACCAGATGACGGTGCAGATCCGCGGTCTCGGCACGGTCAATGTCAATCCGGGTGTTTCCTCCTCCGTGGGCTATGCGCAGGATGGGGTGTATCTGGCCCATCCGCCCGCGGTCACACCGGTGTTGATCGACCTGCAGCGCGTCGAAGTGCTGCTCGGACCGCAGGGCACGTTGTATGGCCGCAATACCAACGGCGGGGTGATCAACTTCATCAGCCGCGACCCGACCACCGATAAGGTGTCCGGTTTCATAAAGGCCGGCGCCGGCAATTACTCCGCGTTCAGTTCCGAAGGCGCGCTGAACCTGCCGCTCGGTTCGGCCTGGGCGTTGCGCGTCAGCGCCGGCTCGGAGAAGCACGACGGCTATGCCGACGACGGCAGCAACGATGTCAAATCCTGGGCCGCGCGGGCCAAGCTCCTGTATGCGCCGAGCGCGGATTTCTCGGCGAAGTTGACCGTGGAAGGCGGCAAGCGCGATTCCATCGGTCAGGGTTACGGCGGCCAGTGTCCGCCGGGCAATGTGGATCCGTTTTGTGCCAACGTGCCGTGGCGCCCCTACAGCGGCTTTTCGCCAGCACCGGCGGGCATGTACAACAACAACTCGGTGTACGGCGCCACGCTCGATGTGAACGCGAATCTCGGCTGGAGCAACTTGACCTCGATCACTGCTTACCGCGGGTACGACATCTATGCCACCACCGCGCCGGCGGCGAACGCAACGACGGGCAAACCTAACTTCGTCTACTCGCACCCCGACCACAGCCGTTCCTTCACCCAGGAAATACGTCTGGCCAGCAAGACCGAGACGCGGCTGTCGTGGGTGGCCGGGCTGTTCTATTCGCATGAGTCGGAGCCGACGTATGTGCGCTTCGACTACTTCGACACCATCTTGCAGAACCCGGCCATCGTGAATCCGCCGGCGCCACCGAATTTCTACGAACAGCTCTCGGTGCCGACGCAAACGGATCGCTCGATTGCGGCTTTCGGCGATGTGACCGTGCCGGTCACGGACCGCTTCCGTGTACGCGCCGGTTTGCGCTACACCAATGAGCACAAGGGCGCCGACGGCACCATCGACGCCGGCGCCACCGGTATCTTCACCTTGCCGACGCAATACAATTCGGCCTCGGACAGCTACTCCAAGCTGACTTGGAAGGCTGGTCTGGATTTCGATGTCACCAACCGGAGTCTGCTGTACGCGACGGTCAGCACAGGGTTCAAGTCGGGTGGCCTCAACAACCTGCCCGCCGATATGGACCTGACCACCTACCAGCCGGAAAAGATCACCGCCTACGAGTTGGGGTCCAAGAACCGCTTCCTGGACGATCGGCTGCAGGTCAATCTTTCGCTGTTCCGCTACGACTACAAGAACTACCAGACGTTCGAGTTCTATTCGCCGACCAGCGGCCCGCATGCCGGCGCTACGCTGTTCCCGACGGTCAACTCGCAGACCGCGACCTTCCAGGGCGGCGAGCTGGCGGCGGAATTCGCGTTGACCGCGGATGACCGTCTGGGCGTGTCGCTGAACTATTTGCACAATAAGTTCGACAAGTTCGTGATCGATCTTCCTTACGTTTCGGTGATCGACCTGTCGGGCACGGACGTGCCGTTGTCGCCGAAGATGGCCGCATCGCTGTCGTATCAGCACATCTTCCGGCTCGGCAATGCCGGCGATCTGACAGCGGGGGCGGACGCGCATTACTCGGATTCCTACTACGCCACGGGCAACCAGGGCGGCGCCGCCGGCAATGCCCTGTACACGCAGCCCTCGTACACGAAGTTCAACGCGAACCTGGCGTGGCACTCCGGCAGCGGCGGTTGGACCGTGTCGGCATTCGTGCGCAATCTGACCAACAAGAAGACCATCAACACCGTCGCTGGCGGTTATCCGGTGATCGAGAACTTCCTGCTGGTGAACGCGATGATCGATCCGCCGCGCACCTGGGGTGCGGCGGTGCAAAAGGACTTCTGATTTCTGGTGGGAGCTTCGGGCACCTGAACGGCGCCGGAAGCTCCAGCGGCCGAGGCACGGGGCGCCGCGGACAGGATAGAACTGCCGCGGCGCTGCGATGGACGAGAGCCGCCGTCCGTGACGGCCTTGCGCGTGCGGCGTCAGCCGGTGGCGGCCTTCGCCGCCAGATCGCGCAGCACCTCGATGCGCTCCAGGCAGAAGGTGCGAAAATCCTTCGGCTTGCGCCCCGTGAGGCGTTCGACGTCGTCGCTGAGCACGGCGAAGCGGCCGTTTCTGGTCTCGCGTTCGTACGAGATCATGTCATCGCTGCACCACTCGAAACCGCCGACATTGAATTCCTTGACGGCGGTGCGGGGAATGCCGACCGAGTCCAGGAATTCGTACATCTTCTCCTCGCTCAACTGAATGACCTGCACCGGGCGGCCGCTGAGCTCTGCGGTCAATGCGGCCATCTGCGGGAACGACCACAGTTCGGGGCCGACGATGTTGTAGGTCTTGTTGGCATGGCCTGCGGAACTCAGCACCGCCACCGCGGAGTCGACACAGTCCACCCGGTCCACCAGGTTGACCTTGCCATCGCCTGCGCACATGTGCCATTTGCCGGTGGCGATGGCCGCGGGCATGGCGGCATTGAAAATCGAGTCCGCGTACATGCCGTCGCGCAGGATGGTGTAGTCGAGGCCGCTGGCCTTGAGCAGCTTTTCCGTGCCGTGATGATCGATGCACACCAGCGCCGTGTTGCCGGCATCCGAACCGAAATAGGAGGTGTAGACGATGTGCCGGACGCCGGCCTGCTTGGCCGCCGCGATCGCATCGCCGTGCTGCTTGATGCGGTGTCCCACCTTGTGGCCGCTGATCAGCAGCATCTGTTCGGCGCCGCGCGCGGCCGGCAGCAGCGATTCGGGATGATCGAAATCGCCGAAGCGCACCTCGCAACCGAGCTTGGCCAGCGCCGCCAGCTTTTCCGGCTTGCGTGTCATCAGGATCAGGTCCGTTGGACGCATGCGTTTGAGCAGGCGTTCGACCGTCATACTGCCGAAGTTGCCCGACGCGCCCGTGATCAGTGTTTTCATGAATCTGTCTCCTTAAGCGTATCGTGACCCAACTTTGAGATGCGCACGTCCTATCGAACCGGTAGGGGCGCGCAGGGTACGCATCGGACGGGCTTGACCTATCCTATACCCATGAATGCCGCATTGACCGCCAGTGAGAGACTGGAAATCGAACAGATCTGCACGCGCCTGGCCTACATCTACGTTCGCGCCCTGGACAGCCACGACGCCGACACGGCCGCCGATTGCTTCGCCCTGAACGGCTCGATGACGCGACCGATGCAGCCCGAGCAGGTCATCGAGGGTCGGGAGGCGATACGCGCTTCTTTGAAGTCGCGCCCGAAAAATCTGGTCACGCGCCACCTTGCCAGCAATGTCGTCATCGACGTGGAGTCACGCGATGCCGCCGGCGGCATCACCACGCTGGTGATGATCGGCTGCACCCCCGCAGAGGGCGAACTGCCGCCGCATGTTTCCAACGGGCCGCTTTACTTCGGCGAGTTCCGCGACCGCTTCGTGCGCGAGGCCGGGGAGTGGAAATTCCTGGAGCGTCGCGGTTCGATCGCCATCAAGTACTAGGATGAATTGCGGCGGACGCATTGCGCTCCGCCGCCCTATCTTTGTCGATAGGAACCCGTCGCGTCGAAGCGGCCGTATGCTCGGCCGATCGAAACGGTGGCGAGTTACTTCACCATGTTTTGAGATCTAGGCGCAAATTCCAAGGACATCGGGCATGAAGGCCGAAGAATTCGACTACGTGATCGCCGGTGGCGGAACGGCCGGCTGCATCCTGGCCGCGCGCCTGAGCGAAGACTCCACTGTTCGGGTGTTGTTGCTGGAGGCGGGTGGACGACC
>JAFEGC010000191.1 GCA_018240265.1 Pseudomonadota bacterium
ATTATGAGGGGTGGCAGGGGCCAGCGTACTTCGCGGCCGAGGAGTTCAACACCGATTCGAATCCGAACGGCGGTTACATCCCCGGCGCCTGGCCATACGGTGAAGCTCCCTACTGGACCAGCGGCGGCGTGCCCTCGCCCAATGGCGCCGTGCCCGCCACGCGAGCACCCTATTCGCTGCTGACCAAGTCGTTCGCCGCATTCGGTCAGGTGGAGTTTCGCCCCACCGATCTGCTCGGCTTCACGCTGGGCGCGCGCGTCACCAAGGACAAGAAGGACTACGACTACGCGTGGTATCCGTACGAGTATTTTCCGTCGGATCCGACTGGCGAAACCGTGCAGTTGACGCGCCCATCGTGGGCTGTGCTGCAGACCTACACCGGTTCGCGTTCGGACACGTTGTGGAGCGGCAAGGCGCAGGTGGACTTCCACTTGTCCGATAACGTCCTCACCTACGTGAGCTACAACCGGGGCGTGAAGGGCGGGGGCTTCAATGCACCGCTGTTCCCGGCGTTCACCACGGACATCGACAAGGTCACGTTCAAGCCCGAGGAGCTCACCTCGTACGAAGTGGGCTTCAAGTCCGAGCTGCTGAATCACTCATTGCGTTTCAACGCCGCGGCCTACTACTACGATTACAAGGACTACCAGGCGCTGATCTACACCGTCTCGCTCAATCAGTTGGTGGTCAATGCCGACGCCAAGCATAAGGGCGCGGAGGCCGAACTGGAGTGGGCGCCGAACGAGGCCCTGCGCTTTGGCCTGGGCCTGGGTTATGTCGATGCCATCGTCAAGAATGTGGACTCGCGTGGTACCGGCGTGACCGGCGATTACGTGGCGCCGAATGCGCCAAAGTGGAGCACCAATGCGATGGCGGCCTACACGCTGCCGGTGGCTTCCGGCAAGCTCACCTTCCAAGTCGACGGCAACTACATGTCGCGTTTCTGGTTCAACCTGGGCAACACCCCGGCGGTGGAGCAGGCGGGCTTTGGTTTGGCGAATGCGCGCGTCAACTGGGCCTCGTCCGGCGACAAGCTCGAGCTGGGCGCTTCACTCGAGAACCTCGCCAACAAGCACTATGGCGTGATGGGTTTCGACAACACCTCCATCAACGGACTTGCGCAGCGCTACCCCGGCATGCCGCGCTGGTTCAAGGTGCATGTGAATTACAAATTTTAATCGTCAAAGATCGGTTTGGTGATACTGAGGCCGGCGGAATACACTTCCGCTGGCCTTTTTTGAGTTCGGGGGATCGAATATGAAATCATTGCTCGTCGCGCTTGGGTTGACACTTGCGGGTGCAGCCTCCGCGCAAGTCACCGCCATCAAGGCTGGGACCGTCATCGATCCCGTGCACGGCACCACCGCCAGGGACCAGGTGATCCTGGTCGAGGGAGGCAAGATCAAGGCCATGGGTGCCACGGTCGCAATCCCGGCCGGGGCGCAGGTCATCGACCTGTCGAAGGAGTGGGTGACGGCGGGTCTCATGGATGCACACGTGCACATGACCCTGACCGAGACCGAGGGCAATGCGCCGTTCGAGTCCTTTTATCTCAACCAGAGTTCCACGTTCCGCGGACTGCGCGGGTTGCACAATGCGCAGGCCGTGCTGAACGCGGGCTTCACCACGCTGCGCGACGTGGGCAACAGCGCCGAGTATGCCATGACCGATGTGCGCCGTGCCATCGAAGCTGGCTGGTTCGTGGGGCCCACCATCATCGACTCCGGCAAGATCATCGCGCCCTTCGGCGGCCAGTCGCGCGACATCCCGCCGGCGCAGGGCCGATTCTGGAAGTTCGAGTACATCGACGCTGATGGTCCAGAGGAAGTGCGCAAGGCGGTCCGCACCAACATCTACTACGGCGCCGGCGTGATCAAGCTGGTGGGCGACAACAATCCCTATCACTACTCGCTGGAGGAATTCCGCGCGGCGGTGGATGAGGCGCACCACGCGGGGCTCGCGATTTCCGTGCACGTGTACAGCGGCGATGCGGCCGACAATGCCATCGAAGCGGGCGTGGATTCCATCGAACACGGCTTCGAACTGACCGACGCGCAGCTCAAGAAGATGAAAGACAAGGGCATCTTCCTGTGCAGCACCGACTTTCCGCGCGCGCACCTGGACATCGTCGGCACCTCCGGCGGCATCCTGCCCGAGCCTGCGGTGCTGGCGCCGAAGATCATCGACCGGCTCACGCGCGCGCACAAGGTGGGCGTGAAGCTGGTGTTCGGTACCGACGTGGTGGTGGACATGCCGGGCCGTACCCGCGCCGACATGATGTTCGACTACCTTGGCGTGTGGCGGCAGGCCGGCATCCCGCCGCAGGACATCTTGCGCGCCATGACCGTCAACGCTGCCGACCTGCTGCGCATCTCCAAGGTGCGCGGACATGTGGCCGAGGGCTACGCAGCGGATCTCGTGGCCATGCCGGCCGATCCGCTCGCCGACATCGAGTCCTTGCGCAAGATCGATTTCGTGATGAAGGACGGCAAGGTCGTCAGAAGCGCGGCTCGCTAAAGGCTCCGCCGGCCGTTGCCGTCGAACCCGCGCGGCGTCGGGAGTGCGGTGCTGGAAGCGCGACGCCGGGCGTGCGTTGCACCTCCTGCTACAAAGTGCCCTTCAGCACCCGCCCCTCGAACACCACCGCCGTGGGCGTGGTGTCATGAATACGCTCCACCGGTACTTCGAACAGGTTCTGGTTCAGCACCACGAAGTTGGCGAGCTTGCCGGGTTCGAGCGAGCCCATGATGTTGGTCATGCGCAGCTGCTGGGCGCCGTTGCGCGTGTAGCCGCGCACCAGGTCGGGCAACTGCAGCATTTCCGAGGCGGGCCTTTTCATGCCATATGCCTGGTAGCGCGGCTCGACGTCGAATCGGGTATGCGCAATCTGCATGCCGAAGAACGGATTGGCGCGCGGCCACTCGTACAACGTGACGGTGTCGCTGCTGAAGGTGACGGTGCCGCCGAGTGTGATCACCGGTTGGAAACGGTACAGATCGTCGGCGCGGCGTTCGCCGAGCGTCTGCTTCACGCCCTGGAAATAGCCGCCCGACCAGTGCGGCGTCCAGTCGAGAATCACGCCCAGCGGTGCGACACGTGCGAAGTCCTGGTCCGAAATCAGCTCGCAATGCGCGAAGGTCACCTGGATGCGCCACTGCGCTCCCAGGCGGCGGCGCGCTTCCTCCACCGCGTCGAGCGCGGTGCGGAAGGTGCGATCGCCGGTCATGTGGATGTGCAGGTCCACGTCGCGCGCGTTCATGGTGACCAGCGTGGAAACCAAATCGTTCTTGCTCATGCGCGGCTCGACGCGTCTGGTGGGGTCGTTGGCGAAGGGCTCGAGCAGCGAACTGGTGGACAGTTCGTTGGTGCCGTCCATGAACAGCTTCAGCGTGTTCACGCGCACGTGGCGGCTGCCGTACCTGCGCTGCCAGTCGCGCAGCAGATCCAAGCGCGATTCCAGCTCCATTCTCGACTGCAGCAGCACTGAACCCTCGTAGTACAGGTTCAGCCGATTCTGGCGCTCAAGCTGCGCCAGCGCCTCGAACGTGCCGTCCTCGGTGCGCGCGTCGAACACGGCCGTCACGCCGTTTTCGGTGAGGAAATCCAGGATCTTGGCGAGCGAATCGGGGCTCACCTTGGCCGGTGGCGACCACTTCGCCGCTTTGAACAGCCGCGGCAGGAAATCCTCATGGGCATTTTCCTTGGCCCAACCCGTGGGCTCGCCTTTCGCGTCGCGCACGAAGTAGCGCACGCCCGGCTCCGGGTCGCGCGTGTCGCGGTCGATGCCCATGAGTTTGAGCGCCTTGGAATTCAGCGCCACCGAGTGACCGGAGAAGTCCTCCCAGATCACCGCCCGGTCCGGCAGATACTGGTCGATGAGCTGGCGCGTGGGGCCGCTCGAGCCGAACATCTGCGTGGGATACAGCTCCGCGTCGATCACCGGCCGGTCGGGATGCGCCTTGGCCCAGTCGGCGAGAAAGCGCAGCTGTTCATGCGGGTCCATGGTCCAAGGCAGAATGGTATGCCAGGAGGATAGGGTCACTAGGCCCGGATGCGTGTGACTGTCGATGAGCCCCGGCAGCACCAGCCGCCCCTGCAGATCGTAGATTTTGGTGGTTGGACCGATCAGCGCTTTCCAGTCCTCGCCCGCAGGCTCACCGACGTAGACGATCTTTTCGCCGCTCACGGCCAGCGCGTGCGCCCAGGGTGCCCAGTCGTTCTGGGTGTCGATGCGGGCGTTGACGATGGCGAAGTCGGCGGCGGCGAAGCAGGCGGGCGAAAGACCAAACGCGGCCAGGCAGAGCGCGAGCAGGCGGATTTTTGTTGTCATGCGCCTGACGCTAGTGGCATGTGGTGCGCAAGTCAATCGAGTCCGCACGCTCCCGCCGACTGCGCGCGTTGCCGAAAATGACGATGATGGGTGCGTCCGAGTCGCGGCTCAGTTCAATTCGAAGCCATCCGCCATGGCATCGATCAGGGAGCGCTGAAAACGCTGGAATTCCGCGCTGGGCTGCTGGGCCCGGAACAGTTCCAGGAATGGATCCTCGACGCCCATGGTCTCGCCCGCCAGCGCCTCGACGACGGCGTGGCCGCAGAACGGCACTACCGCCTCGGCATAGCCGCCCTCATGCGCCGCGACCAGCCGGCCGCCGCAATGGCTCGCGGCCACGTGCATCAGCGCCTGGGTCATCCAGCGGTACGACTCGCTGTGCAGCTGCATGCGCGCCAGCGGGTCTGCGGCGTTGGCATCCAGACCGCTGGCCACCACGAGCAACTGCGGCCGGTAACGGTCCAGCACCGGTACGACGATACGCTCGAAGGCGTAACGGTACGCGTCATCGCCCCCGCCCGGCTGCAACGGTATGTTGTAGTTGTAGCCGGCGCCGCGGCCCGCGCCGCGCTCCTCGGTGCCGCTGTAGCCCGGCGGAAAACAGCGATCCTGGTGCAGCGAGATCGTGAGCACGTCGGGACGCTCGTAGAAAATGGCCTGGGTGCCATTGCCGTGATGCACGTCCCAGTCGATCACGGCGATGCGCTCCAAGCCGTGTTTCGCGCGGGCCGCTTCCACCGCCACCGCGATGTTGGCCAGCAGGCAGAAACCCATCGGCAGGTCCGCCAGGCAATGGTGCCCCGGCGGGCGCGACATCGCGTAGGCGTTGCGATGCCGGCCGCCCACCACCGAGTCGATCGCCGCCATGACCAGCCCGGTGGAGAGCTTGGCGATCTCGTAGCTGCCGCGCCCGAAGGGCGCCAGCTCGCCGAGGTCGCCGCCACCGGCATCGCTCTGTTGTTTGAAGCGACGCAGGTAGTGGTCGGGATGCACGCGTCGCAGATCATCCTCGCCGGCCGACGGCGCGCTGCGCACGTCGACGCGGGCGGCGAGGCCGGACACGTCCATCAGCGATTTGATGCGCCGTTTGCTCTCCGGCGACTCCGCGTGGCCCGCGGCCGCGGGAGGCTGAACCCAGCCGCCGACCGGCATGACCAGCGCATGCAGGCCGGTGCTGTGCCACATGCAACGCTCATCGTAATAAAACGCGGTATTTGCCATCATGTCATCCACCCCTGGCAAGAATCATAGGAGGTCCGCCGCGGCCGGGAAGCGCC
>JAFEGC010000192.1 GCA_018240265.1 Pseudomonadota bacterium
AGCGCGGCCACGGGGATGTGGATCTGGCGACCACGTACAAGTTCGACGAACACCAGTACGTGTTCACTTTCAGGGAATTCAAGATCCCCGTGGCCTCCGTGTTCTTCTTCAATTACCGCGACCTACGTTCCACGGGCAAGTTCCTGGGACTGACCAAGGCCGGCGCGGTGCAGAACAACAAGGCGGGCTCGCTGATTCGACTGGCAAGCAGGACGCTCTACGACCCCGATGCCGAACCGGTCTGAGTCTTCAGATAGACGGCGATCCGCACACCGCTGCCCTGCGCAACCTCGTCCGTCCTCGATGCGGCCGGCAGCGGCTCGCCGTGGACGTCACGCGTTCGTCCACGCCAGCCCCTCGCGACCGTGCAGGAAACCATTGATGAACGGCACCTCGCCGGTGAGCGCGCGCAGGGCCGCGAGCGCTGCATCCGGCGCGCACCGCCCATCGAGCACCTCGCGGTACAGGCCGGCGACCGCGACCATATCGAGGTCCTGCGGCGAGAGGCGGAAGTGGCGCACGCCGGCGGCGCGCAGCGACTCGAGTTCCGCAAGCAGCACGGCGTGACCGTGGGTCAGCGTCTGCGTACCGTTGATGGTCAGAATGTCGCTGCCATCGATGGTGCGCGCGGTCAGCCCATCGGCATCCAGTCCGCACACCAGCTGGCAGTGGTCCTTGGTGCGATCGTGCGCGCGCGCGTGGTAGCAGCGCATCGCCACCGACAGCGGCTGGCGCCCGAACACCTGTACCTCGTACTCGGCGCGCGCATCGCCGCCCGCAACCACCGCGATCGACTTCGCTGGCATCTCCACCGGCAGCACGATACGCACCGCGCCGCGGCCCAGGAGGAAATCGCGCGCGCCTTCGTTGAAGACATTGATGTATGGGCCGACGACGAACGGCCGGCCGGCAAGCAGCTGCACGCCGGCGACGTCATTGGCCTCGACCAGCAGATCGCCACCGGCCACGGCGCGGATCGCCTCGACCTCGGCAGGCGTGGTCACCAGCGCCAGCGTCGACAGCACCACTTCCTTGCCGGCGGCGCGCAGCCGCTCGATCACCTCGACACGCACGCCGGCAAACTCGCTGTCGCGCTTCGAGCACACCACCTCGCCCAGATACACGGTGTCGATGGGCGCCTCGTCGGCGATGCGCAGGTAGAAGTCACGCCGCTTGCGCGCCGACCAATGGAACAGCAACGGGCCGAGCGTCAGCCTCGCGGGCGAATGCGCGTTCATCGCCAGCCCCGGTGGTAGGCGCCGAAAGTCTCGCGGCCGCCCTCGGTCTCGCCCTTCAGACCGCTGGCGGGCGGCGTCGTGCCACGCGCCAGCGCATCCAGTGCCTTGCGGAAATCGCCCACGACCTGCGTCACGTAGGCGCGGCTGCGCTGCCGACCCTCGATCTTGAGCGCTGTGACGCCGGCGGCCTTGAGTTCCGGCAGGATCTTGATCGCATTGAGGCCGATCGGTTCCTCGAACAGGTAGGAGGCACGGCCATGCGTCACGTAGCGGCCCTTGCAGGGCGTCGGATAGGCGGCCGGCTCGCCGCGCCCAAAGCAGTTGAGCGTGGTACCACCGAGCCGCGAGAGCATGCGCCCGTCCTGCTCGACGTAACTCACGTGGCTCGCCGGGGCGCAGGCGCCCTCGCTGGTGGGCGAAAGACCGGTGAGGTATGAGGAGAGGAAGCAGCGGCCCTCGGACATCGGCCCGACACTGCCGAAGGCGAACACCTCGGTCTCGATGCCGGTCGCGGCCACGAGTTCCGCGACCTCCTCGACCGACAGCACGCGCGGCAGCACCACGCGCTTGACGCCGAAATGGTCGCGGTAGAACGCGATCGAGGGCGCGTTGGCCGCCGAGGCCTGTACCGAGAGGTGCCGGCGCAGGCCCGGATGGCGGCGGGTCGCGTAATCGAGCACGCCAAGGTCGGCGAGGATCACCGCATCGGCTCCGGCGTCGGCGGCGGTATCGATCGCCCGGTGCCACGGCGCCTGATTGCCGGCCGGCGGGAAGGTGTTGACCGCCACCAGTACGTGGCAGCCGCGTCCGTGCGCGTAGGCGATGCCCTCGCGCAGCTCGTCGGCGTCGAAATTGAGGCCGGGGTAGTTGCGCGCGTTGGTGCAATCGCGGAAACCACAGTAGACCGTATCGGCGCCAGCGTCGACCGCGGCGTGCAGCGCGGCCGGCGTGCCGGCCGGGCAGACCAGCTCCAGGTAGCGTGGACTCATGCGGCGCGCTCGTCGCGACGCTTCTGGCGCGCCTCGAGTGCAGCGAGCCGCGCAGTCAGCGCCGCGATCTCGGTGTGACAGCGCGCAAGCTCGGCGCCGATGTCCGGCCCTTCGGGCAACGCCGGGTGCAGCCGGCGATGCAACGCGGCAACGCGCGCTCCCAGCCGCTGCAGCATGCGCTCCCCGGCACGCCCCAGCGCACGCGCCGCCGGCCGCAGCGGCCCACACAGCGCGCCGAGTTCGTCGGTCAGTCGCAGCTCCTCGCGGTCGAGCACATTGCGCAACCCGACCACCACCTCGGTATTGCCGGTGATGGTGAGGTCACGTCTGAAGAACAAGGTGTCGCTGTCGATGCGCCCCTCGAGCAGGTCGAGCAGCACCGCGACACTGCCGCTTACCTGGGCGCCGGCTGCGGCGGGTCGCTCATCGACGAGCGTCAAGCGCACCGGCTCGCAGCCGACCTCGAGCGCAAAGCCGTACGGCAGGTCGGTCGGCACGACATGCACGACCGCCGGTTCAAGGCGCGCCAAATTGGCGAGGAGCTTGGGGTGCGAGCGGCTCATGGTCCGCACCACCGCGTCGGCCAGCCTGGCGAGCAGCGGTCGCGGCAACACGGTGGCCGCACCACGCAGCAGCGCCAGCGGAGGTGGCGAAGAGTCCATGGCGAGTTTTGAGGTCACGATCGTGGCGAAACCAAAGCGCATGGTAGGCAACGGCGCGCAGCCCCGTCTATAGGTACTCGCCCCCATACCCGGCGTGGCCCAGCTCCCGCCCAAGAAACGCCGAGGCAATGTCGGCTCAGCTACGGATGTGGTAGAGCATCAGGTAGACGATAACGCCCGAAACCGATACGTACATCCAAAGCGGCCAGGTCCAGCGGGCCACGCGGCGATGGCGCGCATCCTGGCGATGCAGGCCGCGCCATGCCGTGAGCATGACGAGCGGGACCACCAGCGCCGCGAGCAGCACGTGACTGATAAGCAGTGCATAGTAGACGGGGCGGATCGGTCCGTGACCGCGAAATACGAAAATCGGCGCCGAGACGTGATAGCTGATGTAGCCCGCCAAGAACAGCATGGACACGCCAAGCGCCGCAAGCATCGCGGCCCGGTGGGCGCCGATGCGGCCTCTGGCGATCTGCACACGGCCAATCAGCAGCAGCACCGCCGAGGTCGCGTTCAGGCTGGCATTGATATGCGGAAGTTGCGTGGTGATGTTCATCGCCGTCGGGCATCATAGTCGAAGTCCGCAATTTCCCGCCGGGTCGTTCATGTACAAGGGTTATCTTCGCTGGTCCACCCTGCTGGCAGGCATCGCGGCCATCGCGGCCGCGGTGTTTATGATGCGTGGGGGGAGCGGCACTCCGGCCGATCTGTGGTCGAAGGCGCCTGCTGAGCTGCGCACGGTGCTGTGGCCGAATGCTCATCCGGTGGCGCCGTTTCGGATGCTGACCCAGCAGCGACAGGTGTTCACCGCGGAGCAGCTACGTGGCCGGTGGAGCCTGGTGTTCTTCGGCTACCTCGGCTGTCCGGATGTGTGCCCGACCACGCTGCTGACCCTGGCCGACCTGCACCGCCGCCTGCGGGCGGGGGAAGGGAGCGATGCGGGAATGCAGTTCGTTTTCATCAGCGTGGACCCCGCCAACGACACCCCTGAACGGCTGGCCCCTTACCTTGCGTATTTCGACCCCAGCTTCATCGGCCTAAGCGGTGAACCTGCACAACTTGCGGCACTGGCCCGTTCGTTGGGAGCCGCCTATGCCGAACACGCCGACGAGCGGGGCGTGCGCAGCATGGAACATAGCACCTCGATCCTGCTTGTGAACCCGCAGGGGTGGGTGGTCGGGGCATTTCCTGCACCACATGACCCGGCCCGGATACAGCAGCAGCTCCAGTACTTGACGAGAATCAAGTACAATCCCTCTATGCTTAGCATCTAATACGTAGTGGGATATCGGGATTGCGCAGCTACAGTGTAGGTGTCTTGCGTGCAGGCTAACCAGGGGGGACGCATATGAGCGATTCGCAGAACGAAAGCGGCAAGGTTCCGATGATGCAACGACTGCTGGACAATCCGTTCCTGCTGCTTTTTCTCGGGGTCCTGATCCCGATGATCCTGTACACACTCTGGGGTGTCATGGAAATCCTGACGCTCCCTGCGGCAAAGTAATCGCGAGCCATCCGTCCAACTGTCCAACTTCGGGGAATTATTCATGAGCGCAATACTGCCGCCCACCGAGCAACTGTGGTGGAAGCATCCCGTGGACCGCGTCGAAGGGACGTGGATCACCCTTGCTTTCGTCTGGTGCCTGATCATGTTCTTCATGATGATCTACTGGCACGCGGTCGGACGCCAGAACCTGTCCACCGTGACTTACCAGACGACTGCGCAGAAGTTCCTGGACAAGGCTCAGGCCGTCACCGACAAGTACACGGTACGTACCGATGACAAGACCGGCATGCCGGTGGTCGCACCGCCTCCCGGTGGCGATGTGTACCTGGTTGCGCGGTTGTGGTCCTTCTGGCCGAGCATCGAACTGGAAAAGGACAAGACCTACCGCCTGCACCTGACCTCGCTTGACTACAACCATGGCTTCTCCCTGCAGCCGGCCAACATCAACATCCAGATCGTGCCCGGCTTCGAGCACGTGGTGACCGTCACACCGAACCAGAGCGGCACCTACTCTATCGTCTGCAACGAGTTCTGCGGAATCGGCCATCACACCATGGTCGGTCGGCTGTACGTGAAGTAACGGGGATCATGACAATGGCAACTACAACGACCTACCGTACCTGCCCGATTTCGGGTCTGCAGTTCGAGGCCCGCGCCGAGAGCCTGATCCGTGCCAACGCCGTGACCGCGGTTGTATTCCTGCTGATAGGCGGCATTCTGGCGCTGGGCGTCGCGCTCACGCGCTGGCCGGCCGTGCACTGGCTGCAGGCCGAAACCTTCTACCAGGTGCTGACGGCCCACGGCATCAACATGCTGATCTTCTGGATGATCTTCTTCGAGATCGCCGTGCTGTATTTCTGTTCATCGACCCTGCTGCGCTGTCGCATCGCAACCCCGAAGATCGCCTGGCTGGGCTATGCGCTGATGGTGATCGGCGCGCTGATGAACAACTACGCCGTTTACCGTGGCGCCTCCAGCGTGATGATGACCTCCTACGTGCCGATGATGGCGGAACCCTCGTTCTACCTGGGACTGATTCTGTTCGCGGTGGGCGCGCTGATCGGCTGCTTCGTGTTCTTCGGCACGCTGGTGGTTGCGAAGAGCGAGAAAACCTATGAAGGCTCGGTGCCGCTGGTTACCTTCGGTGCCATCACCGCCGCCATCATCGCCGTGT
>JAFEGC010000193.1 GCA_018240265.1 Pseudomonadota bacterium
ATGCCAACTGGCCCAAGGGTCTCACCACGCAGGGACTGCTGACCACATACCCTGACAGCCGCAAGCTCGGAAGGCCCGCCAAGCGCAACACCACCATCAGCCTGGTGGTGACCAACCAGAAGCTGGCGCCTGCGCAATTGCAGCGGCTGGCGACCCAGGTCCACAGCTCCATCGGCCGGGCTATCCAGCCCTTCTCCACGGAATACGATGGAGATGTGCTGTACGCCGTTTCCACCGGCGAATTGGCCGCGGACGACAAAGCGGCAGTACCCGCCCTCGATCTTGATGTGCTTGCCGATGAAGTCATGTGGGATGCCGTGCTCGCCGCGGTTCCCGAGCAACCCGATGCCGCCGTGCCGGCGAGCGCCGAGCACAGCGTTCCCGCCGCATCGCTGGCGGGCGAGTATGTGTTCAGTCCCTTCGTCACGGTGCGCATCAGCCTTCGGCAGGGCCGACTGTGGGCGCAGGCCACGGGTGCGCGCGATGCCTACGCGATTCCCAAGACGAGTGCCGTGGAACTACTGCCCCTGTCGGCAACGCTGTACGCCCTGCCCGGCCGCTATCCGCTGCAGTTGAATTTCGATGCCGGCAAACGGTTAATCATCAACCCCGGGCATTGGCAGCAGGTCGGCATCAGGCGATGAACGCGGCGGTCCGCACATTCTGCGGCCAACCACGGGGACTGGGCTTCATCGTCTTCACCAAGACGTGGGAGCGATTTTCGTGCGGCCGCCTACTGGGCGATCGCTGGCTGGATCAACGGCTGGTCGTGCACGAACCGGCGCGGATCGAAGGCCGGCGGAGGTAGAAGTCCATGACGCAGTCGCTGCTCGTCACTCTGGGGCTGGCCCTCGTTGGGCAGGTCCTTTATCAAATCGCGCAGCGGGCCGTACCCGCCGATGCTTCACCTCTGATCGTGCTCGCAGCCGCGTATTTTGCTGCGGGTGGACTCTGGGCACCGCCACGGCCAGTACCACCACCGTCGTGGTACTGGCGCTGGCGGGATGGGTGGCGCAGGGCAATGCGCTTTCCGCCCAGCAGCTGATCGGATTGGTGCTGTCGTGCGTGGGAGTTTGGCTGCTGTCCGGCACTTCGATCTAAGAAAGTCCATCCCTGCCCTGCGCCCTTGCGGCGCGCGCCATGCCGCCACGCGCCGCGACCACCCGTTCGGCATAGCGCATCGGCATGCGGGTGTCCTTCCAACGACCCGCCTGCATGATGGACGCCAGGTCGATGTTGAGCGCAAGCAGATCCTGCGCGGCGCCGACGCGGATCGAGTGGCCGCTGACCTGCGCGACTTCGGAAGCCGGCAGTCCAAGCCAGCGGGCAACACGCTTGAAAATATCCGCCACCTGGTCGGCATGCAGCCGCTCACCGAGCCGCCGGCGACCGACGAAACCGCGGAAAAGCGCGCCATCCTTGATTTCGGCCGCTTGCAGCCAGTCACGAACCTCGCGCACGGTTTCATAGGAAAGATAGGCGAGCGCCCCCTCGCCTGCCTGATCGGTCTTGGAGCGGCGGATGAGCGCCGTCCCGGAACCGCCCTCGAAATGCAGATCTTCGACATTCAGCGCCACCAGTTCGCGGCGCCGGGCCATGGTGTCGTATGCGACGCACAGCATGGCCTTCTCACGTCGTGCCTGTAGTCCCTCGCCGGCCCCCCGCAGAAATTTTTCGATGTCCGACCAACTCAAGGCTCGCGCCTGACGCTGCCGAGCAGGCTGCGCACGCGACATGGATTTGAGCGCCAGTTTCACTTCTTCATCCGCACAAGGATTCGGCTGTCTCGCTGCCAAGTGCACTCGCGCGATCGTGGCGCAGTAGCGGCGAATGGTCGCGGGCCTCTTGCCCTTGCCGACGCAGACACGAATGAACTGACTGACCGTGGTCGGCGCGGCGGGCAGCACCGCCAGCCCGCCATTGGAGCAAATATTTTGGAACTCCGCCCAGTCCGCACGCCACGCACGTAGGGTGTTCGGCGCATATGCGGAATGGGCCGCATCCGACCACGATCGCAGCGTATCCAGAACCGCGGATACCGCGACCGGCGCTTCACGCGGGCGATCAGGCGGGTGCGACATCGGCACATCCTAACATCAATATCGCCGATAACTGCAATTATCATCGATAAAAGAATATAATTTAATACAGCTATCATATGCTGTAATATTTATAAGTGACTGAATCATCTCAAAGTCTGCCGGCTGGCTACCCGGCTCGCCGCGGCATCTCGGGTCCCGAGGTGGAACGGGTCGCCGACGAACTGCTGCGCGCCGGCGAGCGTCCCACGGTGGAAAAAGTGCGCGCCAAGCTGGGCCGCGGCTCGCCGAATACGGTGAACCCTCTGCTCGATGCCTGGTGGAAGCGGCTTGCTTCGCGCCTGGATGCGGGGCCTGCCGCGCTGCACCGGTTGCCGCAGACCGTGGCGCAGGTCGCGGAAAGACTGTGGATGCAAGCGCTGGATGAAAGCCGGCGACGGGCCCTGTTGGAGCTTCGGGCGGATCGGCAAACCGTGGACCGGCAGCAGCAATCCCTGGAAGTCCGCTCCCACGTCCTCACCCTGCGCGAGGGCGAGTTGGAATCCCGGTTGCATGAGCGTGAGCGGGAACTGGTCACGCTGCAGGATCAGCTGCGCGCGCTCACCATCCTGTTGCGCAAGGAACAGGCGACGCGTGAACATCAGCTCGCGCGCACAGTCGAACTGGAGCGCGAGCTCGCGGCCCTGCGCCAGCTTCCTAAGCGCCGGCCGCGCCTGGAGGCAAGCAGCCGCAAACGCCGCGCGCCGGCCAACAGGCGCAAGCCATCCGGATCGCGGAAGCCGCGCGTGGGCAAGACCTCGACCCGCGGCCGCGGCAAGAAGGCCGGTCCGAAACGTAGAATCTGAATCCACCCTCACAATGGAGAAGCAAATGGACAGGGTTGGCAACGCTCCACCATGACCCGTGGCTCGTCCGGGCGCTTCCGGCCGCCGGCCATTGCCGCTCACGAAGTGGTTCGCCCGCGGCTCCTGATGCGCATCTCGCCGATCGAGGACCTGGGCGAGGCGTTCTGCACACTGGTGCTCGGCCCGGCCGGCTTCGGCAAGACCACGCTGCTCGCGCACGCCTACCGCGAACTGCAATCACAACGGCGTCCGACCCTGTGGCTGGAATGCTCGGCGCTGGACACCGATCCCGTGCATCTGTTCGACAGCCTGTACGCCGCGGGCAGCACCATCGGCATGCCGGCCGGCGAGTTCGAGTTCACCACCAACGATTTCGCCCGCCGCATGGCGGCGCTCGGCGGCCCGCTCACCCTGTTCCTGGACGGCTTCGAACGCCTCATCGGATCGGACGGCGAACTGCTCATCGATCGGCTGCTGGCCGTGCTTCCCGGCAGCGCCCGCCTCGTGGCCGCCTCGCGTCACGCGCCGGGCACTTGGTTTCTGCAGCGCGAACTTCGCGGGCTTGCCTCGACCATTGACGCGCGCGATCTTCGCCTCACGTACGAGGAACTGGTGGCGCTGCTCCCCTCGCGATTCACCGAAGCCGACATCGAGCGCGTGGCCTGCCTGACCGAGGGCTGGCCGGTCGCCGTGCAAATGACGCGGCTGCGCGCCGGTGACACCGCCTCCATCTCCGAGATGCTCGATCGTCTGCCGCACGACGGCCTCGGCCTGTTCGACTTCCTGGCGAGCCGCGTCACGGAAACGCTCTCGCCCCTGCAGCGCAGCTTGCTGCGGGACACTTCGATTTTGCCCGTCATCACGCCCTCGGTCGCCAACGCCGTGATGGAGCGCGACGACGGCTACACCCTGTTGTCGGGCGTGCTGCGGCTGCAGCCCATCGTCACAATTACCGGCGATCGTGAATTCACGGTACGCCTGCATCCCCTGTTCGGGCAATACCTGCGGCTGGAACTGGCGCGCGAGGGTCAGGAGTACGAAGCCCGGCTGCATAGACGCGCCGCCATGGCCCTGGCGGCGAGCGGCGCCATTCACGACGCCGTTCAACACGCCCTCGCCGCCGGCGACGTGGCGCTCGCGGTGGACCTGTTCGAGCGGGCCGGCGCGGAATCGCTGGCGTTTCTGATCGGCCCGCCGCAGCTGCATTCGCTCATCGCCATTCTGCCGCCCGCGGCGCGGCAGCGCTCCGTGCGGCTGCGGTTCACCGACATCGTTCTCGCCTCCCTCGATGGCCGCGCGCGCACCGTGGCGGCGCTGCGTGAGGAGCTGCACCGCATACTCGCCGACAAGCCCTGTCAGACCGAGCCCTGGCGCATGCTGGCCATGGGTTTTTCGGACATGCTGCTGGCGATGCTCTACGACCCGTACGAAAACACTTCCAGCACCATCCTGGAACGCTCCGCCGAGGTGGAACGGATCGCGCGCCAGCACTTCGCCACCGACGAGACATACCTGGGCTTGGTGCTCGCCATCAAGTTTTTTCTGCTGGCGCGCTACGGCTCGGTGGCGGATGCCCGCCGCACGCTGGCCGAATATGTTGCGCTGTGCGAACGCAATCACTTCGCTCCGCGCCTGCCATCGGTGAGCCCGCAGCGCGGCCTGCTGGCCTTTCTATCCGGAGACTACGACGCGGCCTGCGCCTTGCTCACCCACAAGCCCGGGCAGCGCGTGGACCGGTTCTCGGAGCCGGAACCGCTGCTGGTGCAGTTGAGCACGGCGATACTCGCCACCATTCACTACGAACGCAACGAGCCCGAGGCCGCCTGGCACCTCACCAACCAGTTGCTCATCGATGCGGATCGCACCTTCCCCGAGACCTGGGCGCTCGGCGTGCGCGCGCGGGTGTTGTCCCTGGAAGCGCTCGGACGGCGGGAGGAAACGGACCGGACCCTGCTGCAGGAAATGCATATCGCGCGCACCCGGGATGCCAGCCGGCTGATGCTGTTCCTGCAGGCCATCGACTCAGAGCTCCGGCTGCGAAGGGCGGAAAGCTACGAGGATGCCGCGCCTCTGCAGGCGGCGCTGGAGGATGAACTCGCGCGCGACACGGCTTCGTGGATCCTGATCGAGCAGCTTGCCCGTGCCGTGGTTCCGAGCCTGCTGCTCGCAGGCCAGACCGAGCGGGCGCGCCGGATCGCCGCGCGGCTCACGGCCCGCGCCGCCGCCTGTGGTCATGAGACCCGCGAGGCGCTGGGCCATCTACTCAGTGCCCGCATCGACGATGTCGCCGGCAACGAGGCCGAGGTCTCCCAACACCTGGCGGCGGCGTTGTCGCGAACGGCGCGCACCCGCACCATCCGGCTCTATCTGGACCTTTGGGGAAAAGAAACCAGCCTGGTGCGCATGCTCTCGGATTTACGCATCGCGCCGTTCAGCGATCATCTGCGCGCCATCTTGCGCGCGCTCCAGGTGCTGCGGCCGGAAGGCGGTTCGGGCTGGACCTCTCTGTCGGAACGCGAACGCGACGTATTGTCGGCGCTGTCGGCCCATGCCACGACCAAGGCCATCGCCAAGCACTTGGCGTTGTCGCCCGAGACGGTCAAGCATCACCTGAAACGAATTTTCGCCAAGCTAGGCGTGCACAGCCGCGAGCAGGCGCTCAAGCGGATCGC
>JAFEGC010000194.1 GCA_018240265.1 Pseudomonadota bacterium
GCGGCGGCGCGCGGTTTTCGCCGGATTATGTACGGCCGGCGGGGTGATGTGGAAACGCACAGGAGTTGTGAAATGCGAACCAGGTCTTGCGGGCGAATGCTGCTTATGTTGATTGCGGCCAGCTCGTTGGCAGGCGCGGCGTCTGCGCCGGAGGCTGTTGCCGGCGCAGCGGGCGGCGAGCCGGAGAAGGCGCCAGCCGCTGCAGTCGCGGGTGCATCCGCAACGACATCTCCCGGCTCGGCCGACGAGCGCCTGCGGGCGCTGTACACCGCCGAGTGGGAATGGCGGCGCGAGCAGTTCGCCGACGACGAGAACGCCTCGCGACCCGTGCCCGATCACCTGCCGCGCGTGGATGAAGCCGCGCAGCAGGCGCGGCTGGCGCACTGGGAACAGGTGCGGCGGGAACTCGCGGCCATCCCGCGCGCGCAGCTCTCGCCGCAGGAGCAGCTCAACTACGACGTGTACTTGCCGCAGATCGAGGTGCTGATCGCCTCGCAGCGGCTGCGTGACTACGAGATGCCGGTGAACGCCGACACCATGTTCTGGACCGACGTCGGCGGCACCGCGCGCCGGCCTTTCCGCACGCGCCAGGATTACGAGAACTGGATCGCGCAGATGCGCGACATCCCGCGCTACTTCCGCGAGCAGATGGCGCAGATGCGCGCGGGACTGGCGCGCGGCTTCACCGCGCCGCAGGTCACGCTGCGCGGCCGCGAGGCCTCGCTGGCCGCGGTGACCGAGGTGGCGCCGCAGGATTCGCTGTTGTTCACGCCGTTCAAGGACATGCCCGGCATCCCGCCCGCGGCGCAGGCGGACTTGCGCGCGCGGGCGACGGCGGTGATTCGCGAGCGGGCGCAGCCGGCCTACCGCGAGGTGCTGGCCTTTATGCGCGACACCTACATCCCCAAGGCGCGGCGTACGCTGGCCGCGCGCGACCTCCCCGGTGGCCGCGCCTACTATCGCGCCAAGATCCGCGAGTTCACCACGCTGGATGAGGAGCCGGCGCAGATCCACGCCTTCGGCGAACAGGAGGTGGCCAAGCTCCGGACGCAAATGAGCGAGGTCATGCGCGAGACGGGGTTCGATGGCGGACTGTCCGCGTTCATCGCCAAGCTCCGCACCGATGCGCGTTTCACGCCGGCCAGCGCCGAGGATCTGCTGATGCGCGCGGCCTGGATCGCCAAGCGTTTCGATGCCAAGGCGGCGCTGTACTTCGGTTACATGCCGCGCGCGCGTTTCGGCATCGAGCCCGTGCCCGCGGATCTCGCGCCGTTCTACACCGCCGGCCGCGGCGGTCCGACCCAGTACCTGCTCAACACGCTCGATCTGCCCAGCCGCCCGCTGTACAACCTCACGGCGCTGACGCTGCACGAATCCGCGCCGGGTCATTCCTGGCAGATATCGATCGCGCTGGAGCACAAGCAGCAGCCGCAGTTCCGGCAGAACACGTATATATCCGCCTACGGCGAAGGCTGGGCGCTGTACTGCGAGCGGCTCGGGTTGGAGATGGGCCTGTATGCCACGCCCTATGATCGCTTCGGCATGCTGGGCTACCAGATCTGGCGTGCCTCGCGCCTGGTGGTGGACACCGGCATCCACGACCAGGGCTGGACGCGCCAGCAGGCCATCGACTACATGACCCAGAACACCGCGCTGTCCGCGCACGAGATCGAAACCGAGGTGGACCGCTACATCTCCTGGCCCGGCCAGGCGCTGTCGTACTACCTGGGCGAGACCGCCATCCTCGAGGCCCGCGCCAAGGCCGAGCGCGAGCTGGGCGAGCGCTTCAACATCCGCGCCTTCCACGACGCCGTGCTGGAACTGGGCAGCGTGCCGCTGCCGGTGCTCAAGGCACGCATCGACCGCTTCATCGTAGAAGGGGGGAAGGGGCCGTATCCGGAGATGGAGTGAACGGCGTACATGGGCTCGATGATGAGATGCATTACGGCAGCCGGTAGCCATCCTGATGCTGAATGTGACCGTGCAGATCGTCGAACTGCGCATGAATCCGGCGTCCATCCGGATCGACCTGCCAGCGGTTGACCTTCACCGGCTTGCCGGCGTTCTTGTCCGTTTCCTCGATGGTGCGTTCGTCGATCTGCCGGACTGATACGGTCGTGAACTGCGGATCGCCATGGTAGGGCGCATCGGTTCCATCCAGCTTGGCCTTGAACGAACGCCCCATCCGGTCCGACATCGTGAGAATTCCATCGGCGACGTGATAGTCGGTATCTTCCTCGTGGTGGGTGAGGTCCGCATCCACCAGATGCCAGGAGCCGGAAATCAGATGAGCGCCCGGCGCGGCGGGCGCCGTGCGGGTGGAGTGGGTGGTGAAGTCCACCGGCCGCGGTCCGGCATCGGTGATGATCTGCTGTTCGTTCAGGGTATTGCCGTCCGCGGATATTTCCACGTGGGAGCTGATCACCGTGACGCCTGCTTTTTTGGCGAGCTTGGTCAGATGGCGTTCATCGGTTACCTGGACGCTCAGGGAATCGTATCGTTCATTGCCGGTGACCGGATGCTCTATCCCATCGGCCTTGATGCGATAGGGTGGCTTGCAGGACTCGCAGCGGTACTCACCATTCGCGAGCTGAAAGACATCATCGGCGCGCCCGGGCTCGGGCTGCTGCGGATCGGGCCGCCAGGTACCGTCGAAAGGGCTGGCGGCGACAGCGGCCGTTGCAAAACTCAGACCGGCGAACAAACTCAGGAAGGGCAATTTCATGGGAACGATCTCGTGTGATCAATGCAGCCGCTGGAGCGTGAGGTTGGGATTTGCGTAACCCGGCGCCGTCAGGCATCCGGATATCCAGACGGTGCTCTGCGCCTCGCGCGCCGGCAAAAAGGGCTGCTTGCGCTGAACATGGAAAACTCCTCGGTGGCCGATTCGTGCAAGGGCGACTCATCAAGAAAAAACCAGATCTGCCGGGAAAAGCCGCCAACTGCGTCGCTTGATGACGCGATTCAATCTATACGGCGCAGGAATGGTCAATTGACCCAGGCTGTAGAATGTAGTAACGTTACTACTTTAAAAGTCTTTGCAATTAGTCATGCCCATCACCACGCTATCGAGCCGCGAGTTCAATCAGGACACCAGCCGCGCAAAAAAAGCGGCAAACAAAGGTCCGGTGTTCATCACCGATCGGGGCGCCCCGGCGCATGTGTTGCTCAGCATGGATGAATATCTGCGCTTGACGGGAGGGCAGGGCAGCATCGTCGACCAGTTGGGCCTGCCCAGGGGCGTGGAGGACGTGGAGCTGGAAATCCCGCGGCTTGCCGATCGAGCCCGCGCCGCCGATTTCGCCTAGATGTTCCTGCTCGATACCAACGTCATTTCGGAACTGCGCAAAGTCCGGGCGCGCAAGGCCGATCCGAACGTTGCGGCGTGGGCTCGAAAAGTGCCCGCCGGAAGTCTGTTTCTATCGGTCATCGTCATCCAGGAGTTGGAAATCGGCACATTGTTGGCGCAACGTCGCGATGCTTCGCAAGGCGCGATCCTGCGCGCATGGCTGGATGAGCACGTGTTGCCCGCTTTCAGCGAGCGGATTCTGCCGATCGATACGACGGTGGCACGTCGTAGTGCGGCGTTGCATGTTCCCGATCCCCGGCCGATCCGTGATGGGCTGATCGCGGCAACCGCATTGGTTCATGGCATGACACTGGTGACACGGAATACGGTCGACTTCGAAACCACCGGGGTTTCCTTGCTCAATCCATGGAACGATCCGTCCGAACAGCATTCTTGAGTTGCAAACGGCACCGATGACCCACTCCCCTGAACTCCAAGCCGCCCTCGATGCGGCCGAAGCCGCCGCGCGCATCGCGCGCTCGCTGTATCAGCGCAATCTCGCGGTACGGGTCAAGGAGGACAAGTCGCCGGTGACCGAGGCGGACGTGCAGTGCGAACTCGCCATCCGCGAGATCCTGCAATCGCGTTTTCCGGGCTACGGATTCTACGGCGAGGAGACGGGCTCCGAAGGATTGGACGCGGAGCACCTGTGGCTGGTCGATCCCATCGACGGCACCAAGGCCTTCGTGCGCGAGTATCCGATGTTCTCCACCCAGATCGCGCTGATGCGCCGCGGCGAGCTGGTGCTGGGCGTGTCCAGCGCGCCGGTATACGGCGAGGTGGCGCATGCGCAAATCGGCAGGGGCGCATTCTTGAATGGCACGCCGCTGAAGGTGAGCGCCGTGGACACGCTGGAAGCCGCGGCGCTGTCCGCCGGCAATCTCAAGTCCTTGGCGCGTGGGCCGAAGTGGGCGCGCTATGGGACGATCGTATCGCGCCTGAGCCGCATCCGCGGCTACGGCGATTTCCTGCACTATCACCTGCTCGCCGCCGGCAAGATCGATGCGGTGATCGAGTCTGACGTGAACATCCTCGACATCGCCGCGCTGGTGGTGATCGTGCGCGAGGCGGGCGGGGTGTTCACGGACTTGGACGGCGGGTCGATCGGTCTCGACACCACCTCGGTGCTGGCAGCCAACCCCGCGCTGCATCGCGTGCTGTTGCGGGCGCTGTCCTGAAGGAACGGCGCGTGATCGCCAGGAAGTGCAAGGTCAGCGGCCGCGTGCAGGGCGTGTACTACCGCGCCAGCGCGCACAAGCGCGCCCGCGAACTCGGCATCACCGGCCATGCGCTGAACTGCGCCGACGGCTCGGTCGAGGTGTTGGCCTGCGGCGAACACGTGCAAGTCGAGACCTTCGTTCAGTGGCTGTGGGTAGGCCCTTCCGCAGCGAAGGTGAGCAGCGTGGAAGTGGTCGAGCACCAACCGGCGGAGTGGCCGGTGGAGTTCACGACGGGGTAGAGGGCTCGTCCCTGGGGCGTTCGCTGATACCGCTTCCCGTGCTATCCAGCCACCGCAGCAGCACTTCCCGCGCCGCCCGCCCCAATGCCGCACCATGCTCGCGCGCCTGGGCGCGCAGGGTGCGCGGATCGATGTGTGCCTGCGCCAGCTCGCAGGCATGTCCCACCAGCCAGCGTTCGATGCTGTCCACATCCACTTCCAGGTGGAATTGCAGTCCCAGCGCGTTGGGGCCGAGCGAGAACGCCTGGTTCGCGCCCACGGCGGTGCCGGCAAGGCGGACGGCACCGTCGGGGATGTCGAACTGGTCGCCATGCCAGTGCATCACCGGCACTTCGCCCAGCGCGGCCAGGGCGGAGACGCCGCCCTGCGGCGTCAATGTCAGCGTGCCGAACCCGATTTCCTTGACGCTCAGAGGCGCGACGCGTGCGCCCAGTGCGCGGGCCATGAGCTGTGCGCCGAGGCAGATGCCGAGGATCGGGCGGCCGCTGTCGAGGCGCCGGCGCACCAGCGCGATCTCCGCGGTCAGGAAGGGGTATTGCTCATCGTCATAGACGCTGATGGGAGCGCCGAGCACCACCAGCAGATCGGGTGTCAGCGCGTCCAGCGAGGCCAGCGCGGCGGTGGTGGCATCGACGTAGTACACCGTGTAACCGCGCTCGCGCAGCAGCGGTTCGAGCGTGCCCAGGTCTTCGAAATGAACGTGACGGATGGCGAGGGCGATTCGGGCCATGGCTT
>JAFEGC010000195.1 GCA_018240265.1 Pseudomonadota bacterium
GCTCTGGCCGGGACCGCCCGCCAGCAGAAACAACGGCGCCGCCGTGCTGCGCCGGTTCAGCGCCGGCACGCGCGCGATTTTCAGCGTGATGCCGGCGCTGCCAGCGGGAGTGCCAGTGCTGGCGGCGATGTCAGTGCGCGCGGCGGTGGCGACGGCAACGCCAGTGCGGGCGAGGGCACCGGTGCCGGCGGCTGCTGCGTCCCGATCCAACGGCACCCACAGCGTGGCGCACTGCGCCTCCACCGAGGACAGCCGCTCGGGATGCTCGAGCCGGCAGCCGTTCCAGCCCTGGATCGTTGCGGGGCCGCCCGGCGGCGCGGGTGTGAGCGAGAGAGCGGGCGCAGGGTTGGTTGGCTGTGTGGCTGTGGGCGCAAGCATCGGCACGAACGCGGAGCTGGCCGGCGCAGCTGCGGGCGCAAGTGCAGGTGGGCCGCCTACGGGTGCGCCCGCCCTCGCATGTGGGGGCGTTGGTGTGGCTACCGGCGCAGGCGCGCCGGCGTGGGCAAGCGCCGCGAAACCCGCGACGGCAAGCCAGCCCATCAAAAACGCGCGGCATCTCCCGGTTCTGTCGCGCCGGCCGCGCACCGGGCGGCGCCAGTTGGTACAGTCGCGTTCCTCGAAAACCCGACCACCGGAATGCACTATGAGCCTCATCAAGGAATCGGATCTCATCGCCAGCGTCGCAGATGCCCTGCAGTACATTTCCTATTATCACACGCCGGATTTCATCCAAGCGATGGGCCGCGCCTACGAGCTGGAAAAAAGCCCGGCGGCGCGCGATGCCATCGCCCAGATCCTGACCAATTCGCTGATGTGTGCGCAGGGCCATCGACCCATCTGCCAGGACACCGGCATCGTGGTGGTGTTCGTGAAAGTGGGCATGGGCGTGCGCTGGGAGACGGGCCGCGACTTGGAAGCCATGATCAACGAGGGCGTACGCCGGGCCTACATGAATCCGGCCAACAAGCTGCGCGCCTCCATCGTCGGCGATCCGGCCTTCAAGCGCGGCAACACGCGCGACAATACGCCGGCGGTGATCCACACCGAGTTCGTGCCGGGCGAGCACGTGGAGATCACCGTGGCCGCCAAGGGCGGCGGCTCGGAGAACAAGTCCAAGTTCGAGATGCTGAACCCTTCCGATTCGGTGGCGGACTGGGTGCTGGAACAGGTGCCGCACATGGGCGCGGGTTGGTGCCCGCCCGGCATGCTCGGCATCGGCATCGGCGGCAGCGCCGAGAAGGCCATGCTGCTGGCCAAGAAATCGCTGATGGAGCCCATCGACATCCTCGACGTGGCGGCGCGCGGTTCACGCAACCCGATCGAGGAACTGCGGCTCGACATCTACAACCGCGTCAACCAGCTCGGCATCGGCGCGCAGGGCCTGGGCGGGCTCACCACCGTGCTCGATGTAAAGATCCTGGACTATCCCACGCATGCAGCCTCGCTCCCGGTGGCGATGATTCCCAACTGCGCGGCTACCCGGCACGTTCACTTCACGCTGGATGGCAGCGGGCCGGCGCGGCTCGATCCGCCGAACCTCGATCTATGGCCGAAGGTCATCTGGAAGGCGGATGCCAGCGCGCGGCGCGTGAACCTGGATACGTTGACGCGCGCCGAGGCGCAGGCCTGGAAGCCCGGCGAGCGCCTGCTGCTGTCGGGCAGGATGCTCACCGGCCGCGATGCCGCGCACAAGCGCATCTGCGCGCTGATCGACGCCGGCAAGCCGTTGCCGGAAGGGTTGTCGTTCGAAGGTCGCGTGATCTACTACGTCGGTCCGGTGGACCCGGTGGGTGATGAGATCGTCGGTCCCGCGGGCCCCACCACGGCGAATCGCATGGACCGCTTCACCGAGACCATGTTGGCGAAAACGGGACTGCTGGCCATGGTGGGCAAGGCCGAGCGCGGCGAGGAGGGCATCGAGGCCATCCGCCGCCATCGCGCGCCCTACCTCATCGCCGTCGGCGGCGCGGCGTACCTCGTGGCCAAGGCCATCCGCGCAAGCCGCATCGTCGCCTTCCCGGACCTCGGCATGGAAGCGGTGTACGAGTTCGAGATCCGCGACATGCCGGTGACCGTGGCGGTGAGCGCCGATGGCCAGTCGGTGCATGAGAGCGGGCCGCAGCAGTGGAAGGGAAAGTTCGCGGGGATTCCGATCGCGGCTGCGTGAATGGACGCGGCCGGCTAGGCGGGGCCGCCCAGGCGCGGCCGGCTAGGCGCCAGCCGGGCGTTTAGATCGCGACGCTGCCCGGCAGGCGCGCCGCCTTCGCATCGAAGGTCGCGGTCGAATGGCATCCCAGGCGGCGGTTGTGTGCCATGATCAGGCAATCGGCAAAGCCGCAGCCCGATCGCGACCAGTCGACCAGCGCCTGTTCCACCGCGCTCTCATTCTCGAAGTACAGCTCGCGCGTTTCGAGCGCCGAACGGAACAGTCTCAGGATCTGCGAACGATGGATCTCATATCGGCTGCGTAGTACCCATTCCGTCTCGAGCAGAACCGGAATCGACACGAGCACCATCTCATCGCGCGCAACGGCTTCGTTCACGAATTTGCGCGCACGCCGCGTTTGGGCCTCGTCGTCGGAAATCAGCAACCTCACCAACACGTTGGTGTCGAGACCGACCATCGCGCCCGCCTATCGACTCATCCGCTCGATCTCGACTCGCTTTGCGCTGCGCGGCTTGATCGCGATATCCCGAATGCTGCGGTTCTTCACGCGCAGCAGGATGGTCCCGTCTTCCAGCACGCTGAAATGAATGCGATCGCCGCTGCGCAGCTTTGCGGCCTCGCGGACATCTTTCGGAATGGTGGTTTGACCCTTGCTGGTCACGGTCGAGACACTCACTGGGCTTCTCCGTTCCTTTCGACTGGTAATATTGTAAGGCGCTAGGCGGCTGTCGACAACCGCCCATGTCCGCAGACGCGCCGGCCCCATCAGAACACGTAGCTGAACGTCACCGAGCCGAACTGCTGCGAGGCACTCTGTCCGTAGAATTCCTTGCTGCGGATGTAGTGCGCGTAGGCGATCTTGCCGCGTCGCCAGGACCAGGCCACGCCCCAGGCGATGTCGCCCACGAAAGGGCGCTTGTCCACGCTCGGACTGGAACGAAAAGTATTGCCGTCCAGGAAAATGTTGTGCAATACCAGCCGCGCATCCAGCGAGGCGAACAGGTGGATTCCCTTGGCGGCATAGCCGGCGCGCATGTCCTGCTCGGACAGCGGCGCGCTGTTGTTGCCGCCGGGGCGGATGGCCGAGGTGCCGAAATCATCGGGCAGCGTGTAGCCGACGCGAAACTCCGCGCCGGCGTTCAGGAAGGTGCTGACGTTGCCGATGGTGGCGCCGTAATGCGGGATGATGTCGAACAGCGGCAGCGGCCGTTTCGGCGTGGCGAGGAAGCGCCGTTTGCGCTCGTAGGTCAGACGCAGGCCAGGCTCGTCCGGCAGCTGGTTCGCCCAGCCCTGCCAGCGGGGAATGCCGCGCATCCGGTGGATGAAATTCTGGCTCTGCTCGGCATAGGACTGCGGCCCGACCATTCCTAAGTCCAGTTCCCAGGTGCGCATCCAATCGGCGGTGCGCGCGTTGTAGCCAAAGGCGAAATACAGCCAGCCCGCGTAAGGCCGGTCGTTCGGGTCGAGCGTGGTGCGTGCACGGTCGCGCGGCGTGAACATATCCTGGCCGAGTGAGACCACCATGTTGCGCCCGGTGTAGTTGCCTGAGTCCACGAAGAACAGCCAGTGGTTGAAACGCTTGAGCAGTGCGGGTAGGCAAGGGTCGTTGCGGTAGTCGTCCAGATTGGCCGAAGCCCAGGACAGCTTGACCCCATTGGTGTACTCGCGGTCCGAGCCGGTGAACAGGTCGTTCTCGAAATTCAGCGTCCAGGTGTTCGGTCGTTGCGCCTGCTGCTTGGCGCGCAGCGCTTCCCGGCATTCCGGCGAGGCTGCCCGCGTCGGGTTGGGTAGAAGGCCGCTCAGCAGCGCCAGCGCGGCGGACAGGCCCGCGGCCCGCAGGCCCGATATTCGATTCCTCATCCTTGCGTTCCGTCCGTCTCATGACGGGTTCGGGATGAGTATGGCGCACCGCCCGCCGCGCCGGTACCGCGGCAGCCTAACCGTGCGCGGGGCGGCCGATCCTGGACGCCCCGCTGCTTTGGCCGGCGCTCCCGCTTATAGTAGGCGGCCCATGAGCATGCATGCCCAGACCTTCGATGTAATCGTGATCGGCGGCGGCCACGCCGGCACCGAGGCCGCGCTGGCCGCGGCGCGCGTCGGCGCGCGCACGCTGCTGCTCACGCACAACATCGAGACCCTGGGTCAGATGAGCTGCAACCCGGCCATCGGCGGCATCGGCAAGGGCCACCTGGTGAAGGAGATCGACGCGCTGGGCGGGGCCATGGCGCGCGCCATCGATCAGGCCGGCATCCAGTTCCGCACTCTCAATGCCAGCAAGGGGCCGGCGGTGCGGGCAACGCGCGCGCAGGCCGACCGGCAGCTTTACCGGCGCGCCATCCGCTGTATGCTGGAAAATCAGCCGGGCCTGTCGATCTTCCAGCAGGAAGCGGCGGACTTGCTGATGAACGCTGGCCGCGTGTGCGGTGCGGTCACGGCCAGCGGCATCGAATTTCATGCCCGCGCCGTGGTGCTCACGGTGGGAACTTTCCTCGGCGGCAAGATTCACGTCGGCCTCGAAAGCCTGCCCGGCGGCCGCGCCGGCGATGCGCCCTCGCTGCGCCTCGCCGCGCGCTTGCGCGAGCTGCCGCTGCGCGTGGGGCGCCTGAAGACCGGCACGCCGCCGCGCATCGACGGCCGTAGCATCGATTTCTCGGTGATGCAGGTTCAGTACAGCGACGAGCCGCGCCCGGTGTTCTCCTTCCTCGAAACCCGCACCGTGCATCCGCGCCAGGTGCCCTGCCACATCACCGCCACCAACGAGCGCACGCACGAGATCATCCGCGCGGCCTCCGACCGCTCGCCGATGTTCACCGGCATCATCGAGGGCGTGGGACCGCGCTACTGTCCCTCGGTGGAGGACAAGGTGGCGCGCTTCGCCGCGAAAACAGCGCACCAGATTTTTGTCGAGCCGGAAGGGCTGCATACCCACGAGATCTATCCGAACGGCATTTCCACCAGTCTGCCATACGACGTGCAGCAGGCCTTCGTGCGCACCATTCGCGGCTTCGAGCACGCGCACATTACCCGTCCCGGCTACGCCATCGAATACGATTTCTTCGACCCGCGCGATTTGAAGTCTTCGCTGGAAAGCAAGTTCGTGCCGGGGCTGTATATGGCCGGCCAGATCAACGGCACCACCGGTTACGAGGAAGCCGCCGCGCAGGGTTTGTTGGCGGGCGCGAACGCGGCGCTGGAAGTCGCAGGCCGTCAAGCCTGGCTGCCGCTGCGGAGCGAGGCCTATCTCGGCGTGCTGGTGGATGACCTGATCACGCGCGGCGCGCCCGAGCCCTACCGCATGTTCACCAGCCGCGCCGAGTACCGCCTGTCCCTGCGCGAGGACAACGCCGATGCGCGGCTCACGCCACAGGG
>JAFEGC010000196.1 GCA_018240265.1 Pseudomonadota bacterium
CGAGGCCGGGTTGGACAGGATAAAGTTCTCGCGCGTGAGCCATTTAAAAAACGCCCGCAGCGGGATCAGCCGCTGCTGTTGGGTCGAGAACGAGAGCGGCTCGCCATTGTCCTTGCGATAGTGATACAGGAACCGCCGGTAACGCTCCAGGATCGGCCGGGTGACCTCCTGGGGTCTTTGGATACCCCGCTCATCAGCCCAGCGGATAAAGCGCCTGAGTGCGTCAGAGCGGATATCGGTGGTGCGCGGAGAGTAGCCGCGCGAGACGAACCACTCCAAGAACCGCAGCAGGTACGGATACAGGCCGCTGCTCTCGACCGGGTAGCGCTCGTGCACGTGGCTTGAGGCCTTGGGCTTCTTGCGCCGTTTCATCGCAAGGCCCTCAACCCGCAGCCGGTGCGTACGATGGGATTGTCGTGCTCGGCCGTAACTGCGCGGTTTGTGCCCCGTTCATCTGATCGATGCGCAAAGGCCTGTTTTCTTCCCGCGGCGGGCGATTTTCTGGCACACGACCATCCGCCGACAACCCATCGACCACGCCCCGACTGATCACCGACCGCGGATCGTTCACCCCCGACCCTTGCGCATCGAAGGGCTGCGCAGCGCACGCTGCGCGCAGCGCCTCGATATCGATCAAGCCGCTGACATGGGCGCTTCCATCCATCGCGCCATCGAACAGCAGCTCGTATTCGAAGGATTGGCCGCGACCGCCGCGATGGATCAGCAGGTATTCCAGCTCAACGAGCCGCGCCAGGTGGACCTTCAACTGCGTATCGCCCCACTTGGTGGCTTCTCGCACCTGACGGCGGCTAAAACGATACGCTGCGCGCGGCATCTGCTGTGCTTCGCAGGCCTTCTCGACCATCGCGACCAGTAGCGCGAGCAACTTGCGCGTCTGCGGCGGCAACTCATCCAGCGTGCGGCCCAGGACTTCGTGGGCGAGCTGGTTGGCGAGCGCGATGTCGCCGACCTCGGCCTCGATGTAGCGCAGCGTGGTGCCGTTTGCCGCGATGGTTTTGATCGTGCGCTGATGCTGATGCAAGAGGGCGATCGCATCGATCAGCGTCAAGTATTTCTCGTGATCGCGCCGGGTACGCGTGCGGTCATCCAGGAACGTCAAGCGATGGGCGTACGGATTGACTACCGCGAGCGGCTCAAGCAGCCGCTGTGCATCCTGATGGGTCTTGAGGATCGTTTCGCGCTCGGTCTTGGCCAGCAGGCCCGCAAGGGTTCGCCGTTCACGCTGCGCGGCGTGGATCGCCGCAGTCTGCTCCCGGCCCTCGTCAATGGTCAGGATCAGGCAGCGATTCAAGAGCTCCTCATCCACCTCGGCCGCGGTCGTCGTGAGCGCGATCATCACCGGCCCCTCGACCCGGTATTCTTCGGTGACGAGCTTGCCGGTAGCGACATCCTTGCTGGTCGAAGCGATGGTCAGCTCGCCTTCGGATTGCAGCAGTTTTAAGGCATAACTTGCGCGCGCCGCGCCGTGTTCTTCGGCAATGGCGAGGATTTTATGCTTCAAGTCCCGCTCACCCATGTAGAACAAGGATTGCCCCGTCACTGCCGAGTACACGATGCGATCTTCTTCCGGGACGAACCGCAAGATGGCATCCAACAAGGACGATTTGCCGGCTGCGCTCGTGCTCTGGATCAACAGCGCGAGCGGCCGATCCAGTTTTCGCGACACGGCCGCCAGATAGCCGATGAGCACATTGGCCCGCTCGCCCACGATACCAGCGCGGCTAAAGTCGCTCGCAATGCGCTCTACAAGATCAGCGCTGGTGAGTAAATTTAGCGCGCGCGCACGGGCTTGGTTCTCGATCGCAACCACGATCGGGGCGCTGGGTTCGCGCGCCGCCGTGATGAGCTTTTCTTGCTCGGCTTCCAGCGCGAGTAGTAGCTTGCCCAAATCGGCCTTGATGATCTGCTCGCCGATCCCCAGTTCAACAGAGGCGGATTTCACGAACGCCGCGCGCGCTCGGGCTTGATACAGGTCCAGCGTGTCGATGTGCACCCGCTGCGCGGGGGCACTTGCCTGCGGCGGGGCATCGGCTTCGCCGGCGGCCTCCAGCGCCGGCGCCGAGACCAAGACATTGACTTTGAGCACCTCGTAGGAGAGGTTTTTCTCCAAGCCCCGCACCCGGTAGCGGCGCGGTCCGAACGCAAGACTGTATTCGCGCTCGGTACCTAAAGATTTGGATGCAGGGGCGCTGGGCGCCACCGGCGCCTCCGGGATCACCTGCGCCGATAGCGCGATCTCGGCGGCAGATAGTTCATTCCCGGATGCGGCGACTAAAGGCGGAAGCGGCGCAGCTCGCAGTAATTCGTCCTTCACCGACATCGCCGCGATCGGCTCGTTCACCGCCGCGACCACTATCGAGATATCAGCGCTCGCAGTATCGAGCGGTTTTGGTTTTCCCTTGCCCAACCACTGCGCTGAGCGGATTACAACGCCCAGACTCTTCGCCGGCGGCCCCACCTTCAACGCATACTCGTTCGCATCCATGCCCTTGGGAAAAAGGATCCGATAACAGTCCAGGCCCTCGGCCGTGAGCTGGGCCGCCAGCTTCTGGGCCGCCCGATCCCCCGCCTCATCCCGATCATACGCGATCAACACCCGCTCGATGCCGTGGGATTGGAACGCAGCCAGGTGATCGGCGGTGAAGCCCTCCACCCCATAGCTGGCCGTGACATTGCGATAGCCTGCACACCAGAACGTCAGCGCATCGATCAAGGATTCGCACAGGATGATCTCTTTCGATGCGCCCAGCGCCGGCGCATTCCACACGCCCTTATGCGGCCCCGGCAGATACAGGTGCAACGGCGTGCCGGGGCGCAGGTTGTCGTTCAACTTGCGGCCGTAGACCTCGGTGATCTGCCCACCCGCACCGATCACCGGGATCACCAAGCTCCCACTAAAATGCTCATGCCCGCTGCTGCGATACAGCCCCAACCGTTGCAGTTGTCCGCGCAGCTGCGCCCCTTCCACCCGCGTACTGTCCGGCAGCCGGTATCCGAGCGTGCGATTGGCAAAACCCAGCTTGAACGTGGTGATCGCTTCCTCAACTGCGATGCCGCGCCGTTTGAGGTAATCCAGCGCCTCCGGGCTCCCCAGCAGCGTGCCGTGGTAATACTCGATCACCTGCATCAGCAGCTTCGCATCCTCCACATCACACGCCAGGGCGGTGGGGAGTTTTCGTACCGTGGAGTGTTTGGGCGGTGCCGAGCTCGGCGCTGCGGCTGTCGCGACTAAAGGCAGAGCCTCGTTCACCAACAGTTCCACAGCGTGCCGGAACGATACCCCCTCGGCCTTCATCACCCAGTCGATCACCGAGCCGCCGGTCTGGCACGCCCCCAGGCAGTGCCACAGGTTCTTCGCCGGCGTGATCACCAGGGAGGGTGTCTTGTCATCATGGAACGGGCAGCGGCCGTGCAGGTCCGCCCCGTGTCGGGTCAAGCTCACCCCGCGCGCCTCGGCCAGCCGCTGTACCGAGACTTCGGCCTTCAGCCGCTCAACCACTGCCTCCGGGATGCGCGCCATGTTCCATTGCTCCAAAAACGGCAGGGTGGCCAAAAAGCTGTCAAGAGGGGCGACAAGAAAATAACTTCGTTGCAGTGTACTTCATTATGAAGTACTGTCAACTTCGTTACGCAAGGTAGACCCTAACCTATGAGCCTTCAGCATCACCTTGAGCGCTACCGCATGGCGATCTCCGCCAACGAACGGGCCTTCTTTGCACGCCTCGGCGCCCGAGTCGCCGAGCTTCGCCGCACGCAGAGCATCACCCAGGTGGAGATGGCAAGCACCTTGGGCGTCTCCCAGCAAACCATCAACTCCTATGAGGTGGGGCGCCGAAGGATTCCGGTCTCGGCCCTGCCGGGGCTTGCACGCGCTCTCGGGGTGGCGCTGGAAGATCTGCTCGGGGAGGATGCCGGTGCGGCTAAAAAACGCGGCCCAGCGCCCAAGCTCCAGCAGCAAATCGAGCGCATCCAGCAGCTGCCGCGCACCCAGCAGCGCTTCGTCATGCAAATGCTCGATACCGTCATCGCCCAGGCCAGCCGCTAAGGCCCGAAGAGCCGACCCGTGGCCCAAGCAAGGCGCACCACGGCCGTCGCGGTTGAACACATCGGCCGCTCGATCCTCACCTTGCGCGGCCACAGGGTCATCCTGGATGCTGAGCTGGCCGGCCTCTACGCTGTCGAGACCAAAGTCCTCGTGCAAGCCGTCAAGCGCAACGCAGCCCGGTTTCCAGAAGATTTCATGTTCCAGCTCACCGCCCCGGAGTGGGCCGCTTTGAGGTCACAGATTGTGACCTCAAAAACCCCTGGTCGCGGCGGCCGCCGCTACCCGCCTTACGCCTTCACCGAGCAGGGCGTGGCCATGCTCTCCTCAGTCCTCGGCAGCGAGCACGCCATCGCCGTCAACATCCAGATCATGCGTGCCTTTGTCCGCATGCGCGAGATCCTGGCCTCCAACACCGCCCTGGCCCGCAAACTCAATGAACTGGAGCGTAAGTACCAGCATCACGATGAGGCCATCGCCGCCATCCTCTCCGCCATCCGCGAACTCATGAACCCGCCGGCCCCAAAACGCCGCGGCATCGGTTTCACCGCCGATATCAGCTGATGCTCCCCGCAACCCGCTCCACGCAGGCCACAATGGACCACGTTAGCCGCCGTCAGGCTATCCTGCGTGAGTGGGCGAGTAGTCAGTCACCTCTTTGCCCGATATTTCGCCATCGCGACCAGGAATAGGAGCGCTAGCAAGAATGCCGCACCGAACACCATTCTGGCCGAGTCCGGGTCGAATGGATGGGTATTAAGCAGCGGCCACCCCATAGCGGCAAGTATCACGATGCCGACTGCAATTCCGAAGGAAGAAAACAAGATTCGGCCGCCTCGCCTTAGGCGTTGGGTTAGTTGATACCCCGATTCACTGTTTCGCACAATTGCAGTCCTCGGTACGCATGGCCGTGACTGTGGAGGTACCAATCGTCCCCGCCACGCCAGCCCCAATTACACCGAACCCGATAGAACCGTCGGGTCCGCGTCCGCTCGTGGCTCTACCCAACTCCGTTTCGCCATAACTTCCGCCGATACCCATGAATTGGCCGCCAACGCTCACATTCAGATAAGGACCATTGAATGCCGATGGGTCTGGTTCCGCTCCGTTTCTGTCGTTAAACGAGCCACCGAAGCCAATCTTGTGCGGTGATGAGAAGCACTTCTTGCAGGTGATCTCGTAGCCCGCTGACGGTCCAACAGCCTGGACCGTAATTGTGAAACGCTTCCCTTGCCTGTTGCATGGCGATTGGAGCGTGTAGATCACATACTGGGCCCCCACTCCAGCGACAGCACCGACCTCAAAACTGTCAATCACTTTCCAAGCTGCAAGTCCTTTAGCATCCGTTAACGAAAGTGGATTGCCGCCAACGTAACCGTAGGTGTTGACGCCTGCTTTCAACCCGATCGGATCTGATTGCA
>JAFEGC010000197.1 GCA_018240265.1 Pseudomonadota bacterium
GCGCCGCGCGATGCAGCGGATCAGCGCGGCGCCGCCCGGGAGTCTGGCGAGCAGAAACAGCCGCTGCCAGAAACGGCGGGTACGCGGCGAAAGCTCAGGCAGATGCAGAACATCGTACAGGTGCGCCAGCGGCTCGTGCACCATGACCTGCGCAGCCGACAGTTCCCGCGCGCCGTCCTTGCCATCCAGGCGGACCGTCGCGCCGCCGTCGTGCCAGCACACCTCGATAGACGTGACTTGCCGACCGGCGACATCATCGAGCGTCTTGGCGCCCAGGAGCAGCAGCTGCACGCCGCTCCGCTCCTCGCGCAGCGCAAGCAGGTCGGGGCCGTCCACGGCCAACGAAAAGCTTCCGCTCCAGTGTCTGCGATTCATTCCTGCACAATGATATTCTGTCGCGCTCCATGCACGCCGAGATTTCTTCCTTGCTGCCGGGTCAACGCATCGGCGAAGATGGCAAACCGCGCCTGGATTATGCCGCCATCGGCGCGCTGGCATTTCCCTTCATGCTGAACAGCGCGGTACAGGCCGTGCTCAATGCCACCGACACGTGGTTCATCGGGCGGCTGTCGGCCAATGCCACCTCGGCCATCGGCGCGGTGTACTGGCCGGTGCTGGTATTCCTGGTGCTGTTGGGCGGGTTGGGCATGTCGGTGCAGACGCTGGTGGCGCAATGCTACGGCGGCCGCCGTTACGCGCGGGCATCGCACGCGGCCTGGATTTCCCTGTGGGCGGCGCTGTTCACGGTGCCGTTGTTTGCGGCGCTGGCGTTCGCGGGGCGGCGAATCTTCGCGCCCTTCGGCGTGCCGGATGAAGTGCTGTCCCTGGCGATGGACTACTGGGAACCGCGCATGCTCACCGCGCCGCTGGGCGTCGCGCTGTGGGGTCAGATGGGTTTTTTCAACGGCATCGGCCTGCCGCGCGTGAGCCTGCTGCTGTCGGTGGGTGTGGCTGCGCTGAATGCCGTGTTGAACCAGCTGTTCATTTTCGATTTCGGCTGGGGCATGGCGGGTTCGGCCTGGGCCACGGGCGCGGCGCAGGCGGTCGGCTCGATCGTCGCGATGTGCCTGTTCCTGAACCGTGGCACGCGCGCGAAGTACCGCTCGCATCTGACCATGCGCCTGCGACTGCCGGGCCTTATGCAGCAGACCAGACTCGGCATGCCGATGGGGTTGCTCGCGGCTGCGGACATCCTGGGCTTTGCGCTGTTCCAGCTGATGCAGGTACGCCTCGGCACAGTGGACGGCGCGGCTTCGCAGATCGTGATGATGCTCACCTCCTTCGCCTACATGCCCGCATACGGTATCGGCATGGCAGGCACCACGTTGGTGGGACAGTCGATCGGCGCTGCGCACCGCGACTGGGCGTATGCGCTGGGCAATCGCATCATCATCGCGGTGGTGATCTACATGGGCCTCACGGGCATCGCGCTGGCGGCGCTGGGCCCCTGGATCCTGCCGTTCTTTCAGGCCAGCGCCGATCCGCGCGCCGCCGAGGTGGTGACGCGCGCCGGCCTGTTGCTGTGGATCGCCGCCGGATATCAATTCTTCGATGGCCTGAACATCTCCAGCAGCGCCTGCCTGCGCGGCGCGGGCGATGCGCTGCTGCCGGCGTTCATGGTCATTGCGCTATCGTGGTTCCTGTTCGTGCCGCTGGCGCATGCGCTGTCGTTCGCGCCCGGTCAGGGCTGGACCCCGTGGCTGCCCGCCTACGGCCACGGCGCCATCGGGGGATGGTCGGCCGCAGTGGCCTACATCATGGCATTGGGTATCATGCTGTGGCTGCGCTGGCGCTCGGGAGCCTGGCGGCGCATTCAACTGAATTTCACCCATTAGCCACGTGTCGTCCACCTCCTCATCGGCTTGCCTGCGCGACATCGCGCCCGGCATCGCGCTCAGTGCGGCGGTCGTGCTGGCGCTGCTCGTGGCCAACTCCGCCTGGTATGAGTCGTACCTGCGGCTGCTGCATTTCCCGCTGGGACCGGCAAGCCTGCTGCTGTGGGTCAACGACGGCCTGATGGCCCTGTTTTTTTTGTACGTAGGCCTGGAAATCAAACGTGAACTGGTGGGCGGCGAGCTGTCCTCGCACCGCCAGGTGCTGCTGCCGCTGGTGGCCGCGCTCGGCGGCATGGCGCTGCCGGCCCTGTTGTACCTGGGCGTCAATCATGCAGATGCGTCGAGCTTGCGCGGTTGGGCGATTCCCTGTGCCACGGATATTGCATTCGCGTTAGGCGTACTGTCGCTCCTGGGCTCGCGCGTACCCGCTTCGCTCAAGCTGTTCCTGACGGCCGTGGCCATCATCGATGACCTCGGCGCCATTCTCATCATCGCCTTGTTCTATTCGAACGCGCTGTCGCTCCCCATGCTGGGCGGTGCACTACTCTGCGGCATCGCGCTGTTGGCGCTGAATCTTGCCGGCGTGCACCGTCTCGCGCCCTATGTGCTGGCGGGCGCCGTGCTGTGGTACTTCGTACTCAAGTCCGGCGTACACCCCACGCTGGCGGGCGTGGCCACGGCGCTGGCCATTCCACTGCGTGGTGCATCGACGCCATCCGGCTCCGTGCCGGTGCTGGAAGTGATGGAACGGCGGCTCGCGCCCTGGGTGGAATTCGGTGTGCTGCCGGTGTTCGCCTTCGGCAATGCCGGTCTGAATGTTCGCGGCACCGGCCTACAGGCGCTCGCGGATCCGATCACCCTGGGCATCATGCTGGGGCTGGTGGCGGGCAAGGCCGCTGGCGTGTTCACGAGCAGCTGGCTGCTGATCAAACTGGGTTGGGCTGATCGTCAGGCCGACGCCGGCATGCTGCATTTCTTCGGCATCGCCTGCCTGTGCGGTATCGGCTTCACCATGAGCTTGTTCATCGGCTCCCTGGCTTTCGGCGACACGGGCCCGCAGTCGGGCAGCGTGAAAATGGGTGTGCTCGGCGGCTCGTTGATATCGGCCATCGCCGGCCTTTTGGTCCTGTGGCTCGCAAGCCGGCGAACGCCGCCCATGGCCAGCGGCGGTGCGAACCGATGAACCGGCGCGCCGGCGCTTTGCCCGCGGTCCTGCTGGGCATGGCGAACTTCGCCATGGCGCAGAGCGTGCCGTTCGCGCCGCCCGCGGTGATGCAAAGCGTGGCGGCGCAACGCCTGCCTCCGGCCGCGGTGAGCTTCGTGGTGCTCGACCCGGAAACCGCGCGACCCGTGGCCGGCCTGAACCTCGCCATCCCGCGCAGTCCCGCTTCCACGGTCAAGGTACTGACCACCTATGCCAGCCTCGACATGCTGGGCCCGGCCTACACCTGGCGCACGCGCGCCTTGATACGCGGCGAACTGGTCAACGGCACGCTGCAGGGCGATCTCATCCTGCAGGGGGGCGGCGATCCGTTCATGACCTTGGAGCGCTGGTGGAGCTTTGCCCGGGCACTGCACACCAAGGGACTGCGCGGCATCCACGGCAACATCATCATCGACAATGGCAACTTTCACATCGAGGAAACCGACCGCGGCGCTTTCGATGGCAAGCCGAACCGCAATTACAACGTGCTGCCCGATGCGCTGATGGTGAATTTCCAGAACGTGGAATTCCGCCTGTTGGCCAACCCCGCCACGCGCAAGGTGGACATCATCGCCGATCCCCTGCCGGCCAATCTCGTGATCGACAACCGCGTGCGCTTTTCCACCGGTCGCTGCCGCGGACCTTCGCGCCGCGTCGATTTCGGCGTAGATCCCCAAGACGCGAATCGCGTCTCTTTCATCGGAGCGCTGTCGCCGGAGTGTGCGCCGCGCAGCTTCGGCCGCGTGCTGATGAACCCGCCCGACTATGCCTATGGCACGTTCGTGTCCATCTGGCGCGAGTTGGGCGGCGAATTCGATGGCCGCATGGTGCTGGGTGGCGCACCCGCCGATGCGCGCCCCTTTCTGGCGTTCGATTCGCTGAGCCTGGCGGAGATCGTGCGGCTGACCAACAAGTTCAGCAGCAACCTCATGGCGCGGCACCTGCTGCTCACGCTGGGAATGGAGAAATTCGGCGTACCGGGGACGCCGCAGAAGGGCGCGCAGGCCATCGAGGAATGGAGTCGCCAGCGTGGCCTGCCGCTCACCGACCTCGATATCGACAACGGCTCGGGACTGTCGCGCGTCACGCATGTCACGGTCATCGAGTTGGCGAGCGTACTGAACTCGGCCTACCACAGCCGCTACGCACCCGAATTCCTGAGTTCCCTGCCGCTCGCCGGCCTGGACGGCACGCTGCGCTCACGCCTGCGCGAGACACCGGCCGGCGCGGTCCGGCTCAAGACCGGCCATCTCGACGGCGTCAGCGGCGTGGCGGGCTTCGTCACCGCCAACAGCGGCCGCACCTACGTGGTGGTGAGCCTGGTGAACCATCCGCGCACGGATTTCGGCGCAGGCGAGCCGGTGCACGCGGCGCTGGTGGACTGGGTGCTGGGGAATTTGTAGCCGGCGATCAGCGCATGCCACGCCCGCAAAGTCGTGGTCTACCGGTGCAACCGCCACTCGACGCGCGCGTCATGACCGCAATGTCATGGCCCACTGGCACGCCCGCCGTTCAACGCTGGCGCCGCGATTGCGCCAGCACGGCGCGCGGATCCTCCAGCTCCCAGCGGATTACACCCACGTCGCGCCGCACCCAGATGCCATAACCCAGGAACTCGAAGTGGCGGCGCAACTTTTTCAGATACCAGGCACCGGGACGGATGCGCACGTCGCGCGAGTCGGTGCGGGAGCGTTCACAGTTGCGGCGCCAGTCGGTGCGGGTGAGCGCCGAGAAATACAGCGCGCAGCGCGTCAGACGCGGGAAGTTGTCCAGCGCACGCGCGGCCTCGGCATCGTCCAGGTACTGCAGCACGTCGTAGCACACCAGCAGGTCGGCGGGTTTGGCGGGGCGGTAATCCGCAACGCTGCCCTGCGTCCAGCCGTAGCGCCCGCACAGGTAGTCGCTGACCTCGAGGCCCGTGCAGCGCGCCCGCGGCAGGGCCTTGGCGAATGCGCGATGCATCAGACCCACCCCGCAGCCCGCATCCAGGATGCTGCGCACCGGCAGTTCGGCATAGGCCAGCACCGCGGCGATCATCTCGGCGCGCGCCCGCATTTCGCCCGCGTGGGTCACGCGGGTGGCCGGTGAATAGTAGTAGCGATGGAAGTAGTCGCGATCGAAGCGGCGTGCCGCGGGCGGGCGCTTCATGTCCCTGGACCAATCAACTGACACCTGTTCCGGCACCGGACCGGCATTACGGCAGTGAACACACGATTTGAAATAGGATATACGGGGTGAGCGTGTATGCCATCACAGCATGGTAAATGCCTTGCCGCGCGGCAGGCGGTAGCGTGAAAAATCCGCCACGTCGACCGTCAGAATCTCGGTCACTCCCGTTTCGGTGGCCAGCCAATACAGGGAAGCATCGGCGAGATCCATCTCCCGCTTGCCGCTTTCACTATATCGGCGCATCCATCGAACGATATCGCC
>JAFEGC010000198.1 GCA_018240265.1 Pseudomonadota bacterium
CCGCAAGAAGGACATGATCCTCTCCGGGGGTCTCAACGTATATCCGGTGGATATCGAAGCTGCCCTGCTCGCCCACCAAGGCGTGCATGAAGCCATCGTGTTCGGCATCGAGGATCCGCACTGGGGTGAGGTGCCGGTGGCGCTGGTTCATCCCGATCCGTCAGCAAAGCTTGAAGCGCAGCCGCTCATGGACGCGGTCAACTGCGAGCTTGCCCGCCACCAACGTCTGAAGGATCTGGTGTTTTGGCCCACCGCCTTCGCCAGAAACAGCATGGGCAAGGCGCCCAAGGCGGAACTGCGCGAGGCCTATCTGCAGAAAGCTCGTGCCGCGCACTGACGGAAGAGCCGGGGGCTGGCTCGGGCTTGGCCTGCTCTTCGTCTTGTATGTCTTCAACATTGTCGACCGGCACATCGTCAACGTGCTGGCGGAACCGATCAAGCGCGAGCTTGCCCTCACCGATGCGCAGGTCGGATTCTTCACCGGATTCGCGTTCGCGCTCTTCTACACTCTCATGGGAGTTCCGCTCGCGATCCTGGCAGACCGCTATAACCGAGCGCGCTTGATCGCCGCGTGTTCGGTGATCTGGAGCCTGATGACGGCAGCCACCGGTGCGGCCACCAGCTATCTCCAGGCGATCCTTTCGCGAATGGGCGTGGGTCTTGGAGAAGCGGGGCTCACACCTACCGCGAACTCACTGATCGCGGACCTCTTCGATCCAGGTCGGCGCGGCCGCGGACTCGGCATTTATGTGAGCGCGGTGCCCATCGGCACCATGCTTGCGGGCTGGTTGGGCGGCTGGATGGCGGAACGCATCGGCTGGCGCCACACTTTCATTGCGCTGGGCGCATTCGGTTTCGCGCTCACGATGCTCTTTCTCATGCTCTTTCGTGAACCAGCTCGCGGAGCGCGGGATCTTGCTGGAGTCGTAGATCGTGCGCTTCCTCGGGGCTTCATGACTACGCTGCGACATCTGCTCTCCCTGCGCAGCTGCCGTTGCTTTTTCCCGGCGTTCGCGGTCGTGGGATTTGTGGCCGCGGCCATCAACAACTGGACGCCCGCCTTCTTCATGCGTTCGCACGGACTGTCGCTCGCGACGATGGCAGCAACGATCGGCACGGTTTTCGGCATCGGAGGCGCCATCGGTATGATCGGCGGGGGTGCCCTCGCGGACCACTTCGCTGCACGCGATGTCTCCGCTTACCTTAAGGTACCGGCGATTTCGCTGTTCCTGGCGCTTCCGCTCTATGGTGCGACGTTCCTCACTTCGAACACCTGGCTCGCGGGCGCACTCCTGATCGTGCCCGTCATCACGGTGGCCGTCATCCTGCCCCCGGCCCTCACGTTGTTGCAGAAACTGGTTCACAGCGGAATGCGCGCGGTTGCAGTCTCCATCTTCCTGCTCGTATTCCACGTGGCCGGCATGGGTCTCGGGCCGCTGGTCGTGGGGCAGTTGAGCGATCTGTTCCAGCCGCAGCTCGGCCCGAACGCACTGCGCTTCGCGATCCTGTGCGTCGTGCCTTTCAACTTCATCGCAGTGGCTCTGCTCTGGCGGGGAGCGCGTTATGTATCCGCTGACCTCGCGCGCATGAACGGTGACATCAACGCCACCACGAGCAGCAGTACGATCGGCGCAGACAGAGCCGCGCGATAGTAACTCATCAGATCGTGAAGCAAGCCTGTCGCCTACATCAGAGAGTAAAGGCGGACTTGATCCAGGCGATCTCGGGCTCCTGGTGCGGCAGGCCGGTCATGGCGATGACGTCGAAGCGGACGGGGAGGTGGCTCCATTCGGGTGCCTGCTGCAGGAAGCATTGCGCGGCGCGGATGAGTTTGCGCTGCTTCCAGAGCGTGATGGAGCAGGCCGCTCCACCGAAGTCGTCGTTGCGCCGCTGCCGCACCTCGACGATGACCAGCGCGTGCTGATCCAGGCACACCAAGTCGAGCTCCCCCACCTTGAAGCGCACGTTGCGGGCGACGAGCACGAGACCGTGCGACTCCAGATAACGCGCCGCGAGCGTTTCCGCGTGCACTCCGTGGACAAGATGCCAAGGCCGCTCGGGCATTTCCTTCGCCATGCACGAATGATCGCTCCATCGAGAAGCCCACGCACGCGTCAAATCCGGCGAACTCATGCAGATTCGCGCACGCTGTGATTCGCGTACGCCGTAACGGAGTCGGACTATCGAAACACCGAACCTGCTGCTGCGAGGCGGAATCAGTTGCTTCAGGCTGGCCCAGAACAAAATGGCACTGGAGGATCTTGATAGCTGGATGCGGCGGCGCCTGCGGAGCTTGCTGTGGCAGCAATGGAACCGGCCCTAGACGCGGCAGGATCGCCTGCAACGCCTGGGGTTGGACTTGGAGCGTGCTCGGTGCGACGCTCAGCACGAGGGGCATGCAGACGCGGGTTGCTGGGCGGAGGTGCTGGGACGGTCCGGCGCCTGTGACTCGAATCCCGTGGGCTCATGGACGTGAAGCCAGTGCCGCGAGGGCTTCCTGGGCGGTGAGGATGCGGATCTGGCGGAACGAGCCGAGGTCGAGCAGATCGCGATCGCCAGTGACGATGAGCGCGGCGTTGGCGGCGAGCGCACAGGCGAGCACGTGATCATCGTCGGGATCGCGACTGACAGGGGCCGGGAGCGGCTGAGGTTCGACCAGTTCGACGATGGTGAGGTAATCGGCGAGCACGTCGCGCGCCGTCTTGCCGATGACGGCCAGTTGTCGGGTGGCGGTCGGGCGGGTGAGAACGCCGGTGAGTTCTTCCAGTAGCACGGGGCTGCTGAAGAGTTGCGCGGTGGGGTGGCTGCGCAAGTGTGTCAGCAGCTCATGCATGGCACCGCGCCACAGCAGCGCGGAGAACGCGAAGTTGGTATCAAGGACGATGCGCACGGGCGCGTCGCTCGGCGCGTGCGGCCTTGATCTCGGCGTTGATCTCTTCCTGTGTCATGGGCTTGACGCCTGCGGCCTGCAGCGCCGGAGCGATAGCCAGTAGTCTGTCGAAAGCGGCCTGCTTGCCGGCTTTGGCGGCCAGGAAGTCCACGAAATCCTCGACCTCGGCCTGACGCTCGGGCGGCAGGCGCTGGAGCTTGTCGAGCAGGATGCGGGTGTTGGCGTTCATGGGGATCAGGCGGTCTTGGAGATGAAGGCCTCGATGGTGCGCAGCAGCGCATCCTGGTCGCGCCCGGGCAGTTGCGCGATCTGCTGCATGCGGCGGAAGAGGCGGCGGTTCTTGATCTGGCTGGTGGCGCTGGCAGGGCGCGCTGCGGCCCTGATGCCCAGCAGCTCGTCGGAGCTGGCATCGAGGATCCGGGCGATCTGGGCGACGACATCGGCGGGCAGGCGGATGACGTCGTTCTCGTAGTCGGAGACGACGGGCTGGGAGACCTGTAGCCGCTCGGCGAGCTCGATCTGAGTCAGGCCCTTGTCGCGGCGCAGGCGTGCGATGCGTGCGCCCAGGGTCTCGGAGTTGGGGGTCTTGGTCATGAGTCGGTCCTGCAGTGAGGGGATGGACGGTAGTGTATGGCCGATTTTGAGGTTGGCCTGGGCGTGCCTGGTAGTGGCCTGTTGTGCAATATAGGCAATACCGCAATATAGGCAATGCCGATATTATCCGGTTACCCGGCGGGTTGACCACAACCGGCCGAAAAAATTCCGCACGGGGGATTGACAGGTTTTTGGGGGACCTCCTGATGGCGCGCATCCCGGACGGCGAGCTGGAGCGGCTGAAAACGCACGTCAGCCTGGTACGGCTGAGTCGGCCGCAGGCCGACCTGACCCGGCTTTAGCCGTCCAAGTGAAGCCACCGGCTGGGCAGAAGACTTCGGATTTTGCACCGTGAGAGTCTCGGTCTTGCCTCCGGAGAATCGGACGTAGATCGTGGTGGTACCTTCCACGGGATGCTTGAAGAGGGTCGCATCCTCGATGATGTGGGCGAGCAAGCGTTTGCGCTCGCGTTTCTCTTGGGCCTTGGTTGTAACGCTGCTGCGCGCCGCACGGCCGGCCGCGGCGCTCTCTACGCGCCGAAAACAAGGCTCGCTCCCCGGCGCTGCCGATGCAACGGTCAGTGATGACCGCCCGTTACAGCGCCCGAGGGACCCCGCCCCTGATTTCCGCCCAATTCAGTTCGCGCCGGATGCGGTTATGCTCATCGAGAATCAGCTTTCCGGTCATGCCGGAAATACTATTCACCGCATCGATGGAATGCGACTTGAGCGCCGGGATCAAGCGAAAGGCATCGAAGCCGAAAGCGTACAGCCGGCCACGCCGGTTGGCACGCGTCGGCCAGGCCGCGCGCACGTCGTTGCGGATCTGGCTCGTCACCGGGTCGCTGGAAATCATCCACGGCATGTCCGAAAAAATGACGCCGTCCATATCGGCGTTGGCGCCCGGATCGGGATCGAAGCTGTCCGAGGTGCAGTACATCGGCACATCGCCCGCATAATGATATTTCAGCTGCGGACGGATCAGCCGCGCTGCCACCGGCGTGCCGACCACGAACACGAAGGAGGCATCGGCGCGGTGCGTGGAGGGCTCGCCCTTCACGTCCTTGACCTGCAGCACCTGGTGGATCAGGCCGGAAAAATCCGCCTGTGCGGACTCGTAGCGGCCGACATCGAGCAGCGTTCCGCCCAGTCGTTTCAGTTCCTCGCTGAAAGCCGCAAGCATGCGTGAACCCAGCTCGTTCAGCGGTACCAGCGCCACGCCGTTCAGGCGGCCATCCGCCACCACGCGCCGCGCGGCGGCTCGCGCCTCATCCTCCGGCAGCAGCGCGAACTGGTAAAAATTGCCGGCTGAGGATGCGCCGTCGGCCAGGAAATTCAGCGCCAGGATCGGGATACGACCGGAAGCCAGCGGCGCCACCACTGCCACCTCCTCCTTGGTGAGCGGTCCGACGACAAAACCGGCGCCGTCTTGGATGGCCTGCTGGTACGCCGCCGCGGCGCCTTCGCTGGCCACGTCGTAGATGCGCAGGCGCAAATGGGATGTGACGGCCTGTTCCAGGTAGGCCGCGATGAAGCCGTCACGCACCGCGCCGCCGGCGGTTTCGGAGCGGCCGGACAGCGGTAACAGCAGCGCGATCTGGTCGGGAAATTCGGTGGCCTGCGCGAGCTGTGCCTGTGCCGCCGGCAGCAATCCTTCGTTGGCCGGGTGCGTCGGGAAGCGCCGACGCCAGTTGGCGAGCGCCGTTTGCGCACCCATGGGGTTGCGCGTCAACCCGAGTGCCACCGGCGCCAGTTCCAGCCAGCCGGCGAGGATGGGGTCGGCCTTGGCGGGCACTTTCATCGACTGACCCTTTTCCGCGGCGCTGCGCAGCCGCGCGTACAGTTCCTCGCGGCTGGCGCGCAGGTTTTCCGGGCGTTGCAGGAAGCGCTCGCGCTCGATGTAGGCGCGTGTTCCCTCCACCGGCCGCGCGGCGAGGAAGGC
>JAFEGC010000199.1 GCA_018240265.1 Pseudomonadota bacterium
GCAGCACGGCGGCCAGGGACTTTTACACGGCCGGTGGGACGATCACCGCGCGCCAGAATGGACTTGCGGTTGCCGGGGACTATCTTTCCGCCGCATCGTTCCTCGGAACCATCGCAGTTTTTTTCAGCCTGGGTACCGATGGGCTGTTGTATGCTGTCGGAGCGGTCGCGGGCTGGCCCATTGCCACATTTCTAATCGGTGAGCGGCTACGTAATCTCGGTCGCTACACGTTCTCCGATGCGCTGGGTTATCGCTTATCTGAACGCCCGGTGCGCTTTCTGGCAGCAGTCAGCACGTTGTGTTTGACCGGCTGCTATCTCATTGCCCAACTCGTCGGGGCAGGCGCCCTGGTCCAGACCCTGTTCGGCATACCCTGCACTCACGCGATCGTGTTGGTCGGGCTTCTGATGATGGTCTATGTGACGTTCGGCGGGATGGTGGCGACAACCTGGATCCAGATCATCAAGGCAACTCTTCTACTAATCACGAGCGCGGTTCTGGCAATGCTGGTCTTCGGTACCTTCGGCATGTCGCTGGACTCGATCATCGGTGCAGCTGCGGCAGCCAAAGGCTATCCTGGCCAGTATCTACTGCCCGGTCGTCTGGTGCCGGACGGCGTCAGTGCCATCTCCCTCGGGCTGGCTTTCGCACTCGGCCCCACTGGTTTGCCTCATATCCTGATGCGCTTCTTCACGGTGAAGGATGCGCAGACGGCCCGCCGCTCGCTGTCAATTGCGACCACCCTGATCGCTCTGTTTCAACTTATCGTGATCGTGCTTGGATATGCCGCGGCGGCATTGATCTCGAGCGGACCCTTGCCAGGCGGGCCAAACATGGCTTCCATTCACTTGGCCCGTATCCTCGGTGGCGAACTCCTCCTGGGAATCACAGCCGCGGTCACGTTCGCGACGATTCTCGCCGTGGTGTCGGGTCTGATGCTCGCGGCAGCTTCCGCCGTCTCCCATGATCTCTACAAACATTTCTGGAAGCGTGGACTAGCAAGCGAAACTGCCGAGATCCGCGTCTCGAGGCTTGCCACCGTATTGCTGGGTGCAATCGTGATGTCGGCTGCGGTGCTTTTCCAACGCGAGAATGTGGGATTTCTGGCTACTCTGCCGCTGGTCATCGCAGCCAGTGTCAACTCTCCCATCCTGATTCTCGCAATGTACTGGCGTGGGCTCACGACCGCCGGCGCAGTCGCGGGCGGGATGACGGGGCTGATCCTGTCCGTGGCCCTGATCGTCCTGAGCAACAAGGTCTGGGTTGATGTACTCGGACATGCGCATGCAGCGTTTGGGTACGAATATCCGACAGTATTCTCGCTGGGCGCCGCGTTGCTGGTTACGGTAGCGGTGTCGGTCATTGACCGAAGCAAGCGCGCGCAGCTGGAACGCCAAGCGTTCGCAGCGCAGTTCCGGGAATCTGAGCGTGGACCGGCTTTGTCACATCCGCCCGGCGGGCGATCTATCTGAGATTCCCACGGTAGAGCGCCACGTCGATGATCAAGTCCACCCACCGCGCGGCACCCGGCAGGCGCATCAGGCCAGACAGTCCACCAGTTTTCCAAGGCCCCGTGTGGCAATAGGTCTATCCATCTGACTGAGACAAGGTTATGCCTGCCCGGGTGGAGGCCTATGAAAGCCAGTTTCACGTCACGCCAACTCGAAATCTTGCTCGCCCGTGGAATGTGGCGGCTTCGCCGCGGCAGGTCGCGCGCTCGGTATTTCACAGCCGGCCGTCACGAAGCAGATCCGTGCGGTTGAGGGCAAAGTCGGTTATCCCTTGTTCAGCGTGAGCGCCGGATCAACACCCCAAAACTGACTTCACGGGGCTCACGTCTGGTCGGCATGCTGCGGGAACTGGTGGAACGTTTCCGAGCGGCGTTCGTCGAAGCGCGCGCCTGGAAGCATGGGAACCGTGATCAGCACGATCCGCGAAAGCCGTGACTGGTTCTCGGACAAAGAACCCGCCCGATCAGACCCGCGGCCGGCTGAACGAATGCCCCTGCATCGACCCGCGGTCGTGTTCCATCCAGGGAATAGCGCGGCATGTCCTTGCCTCCCGGCTAGGGCTCACGGGCGGCGGCACGCGCCCCTTCGCGAGCCGCCAGGGCACACAGGGTATCCAGCGTGATGGATCCGAGCGTGGCGCGAGTCGCATCGTCGATCTCGCCCAACACCAGATGCAGCGCCCTGCCTTCGGCGGTTCCGGAACCCGAAGACGCCTGGCCGACACTGGCCGGGCTCAGATCCTCGAACAGCTCGATCACATCCAGCAGCGTGGTACGTCGCGCGTTGCCGGAGAACTGGTAGCCGCCACCCACACCGCGAATCGAACGAACCAGGCCTGCGCGGCCCAGGATGTGCATGATCTTCGCGAGATGATGGTTCGATGCTCCGTACTTGGCGCCGATCTCGCCGACGGTGAGTTGGCGCTCCGGATGTGCCGCGAGCTCGATGATCGCAAATATCGCCAGTTGGCTCGAGATCTGCAGTCTCATCGTGCCTCGCCACGCCGCCATCGTAGCTCGGCAATTCCGGCGCCAGCCTTCATTCAAGGTCCTTCTCAAGCTGGATATACGGACCGGCCATCATTCCTTCACCCCGGAAAAACAGCATGGGCAGCCGGTTATCCTTGGCCACCATCGTGCGCATTTTCTTGACGCCGGCGCGCCGGAATTCGGTCGCCACCGCCGCCAGCAGATGCTCGCCGACATGCTGCTCCCGCAACGCGGGTTCGACGGCCATCGCATAAACCCAGCCGCAAGGGGCGGAGCCGAATTCCCACGCCCGCACCTCACCGACGATGAAACCTGACAGGCTGGCCGAAGCATCATCGGAAACCGCCACCAGGAATACGAACTCGTTCTCGCGGCGCGAGCGGCCACCGCGTTCGACCAGCTCCCGCCAGTGTGAGTCTTTGGACAGACCGGTGGTACGAGTATCGAGTGCAATGATCGCCTCGAGGTCACCGCGTCGCACCCGGCGAATCAGCCGCGCGCGCCCGGGGGCGCCGGCAGGGATGGCGGCCGTCCGCGGCGGCGGCGCAGGCGTGCGCTTCTTGCCGCCGCGCTTGGTCAATGCCTCACCATCCCTGCCGAATGACCGCGCCGCGAGCGGTTTAGGCTGCCGTTGTTCACCGCGCAGATCGTCATGAACCTTCGCTCCTTCGCCCGCTTGCGTGAGGCACGCAGATACGGCGGCTGCCCGCCGGCAATCAAGTACGATATTACCGGAGCCGCTCGGTCGCAACAAATCGCAAGAGAATTTCGGCTCAGCCGTGCATCGTCTGGTACTTTTGCAGCAGCTCCTCGTGAGTTTCGACGAAATCCGGGTTCGGCTCGATGCAGTCCTGCGGACACACCAGTTTGCATTGCGGCTCGTCTTCCGCGCCGATGCACTCCGTGCATTGCAACGCATCGATCACGTAGATCGGATTGCCGACGGAAATCGCCTTGTTCGGGCAGACCGGCTCGCACGCATCGCATGCCGTACAGGCTGCCGTGATCATCAGTGCCATAATCGACTCTCCTACCTCAGGCCGCCTTGTGGATTTCGCCGCGAGCCTGCAGTTTCTCGAACCGGAATGCCCCCCATAGCGCCGCGCCAATGGCGCCCGCGTAGATGGAATCCGGATGTGAACGGACCACGATACGCATGTCCTTCGAGGCGGCGATGTCTTCGACAAGAGCTGCAACCAGCCCCGCGTCGAGCGCAAGACCCCCCGTCATCATCGCCACGCCGTTGGTGGCACCAATCGCCTTGAGGAGCTTGGACAGCCGTCCTGCCATGGACAGATGAATCCCCTTCAGGATGTTGGCGGTCGAGATTCCGCGCGACACCATGTTGATGACATCGGTTTCCGCGAGCACGGCGCAAATCGAGGACACAACCTCCGGATTATCGGCCTGCGACGACAGCGAGCCGATCTCGTCCTGCGCGATGCCAAGATAGCGCGCGATATTCTCGAGAAACTGCCCTGATCCCGACGCGCACTGACTGGTCATCTTGTATCTGAGAACTTTTCCGCGCTCGTCCATGACGATCGCCCGGCCGTGCAGTGCGCCAACGTCGAGCGCCGCGCGGGCATCGGCGTCCAGGTAGATGGCGCCGCGCGCGTGGGTTGTCATCGAGTAGAAGTGGCCGGTATGGAACGGTACGGCCTCCCCCTCGCCGGTGGTGGCCACGTAGTCGATATCCTGTTCGCGCAGCTTGGCATCTTCCAGCATCTGGTCGAAGCACGTGCGCGCCAGCTGCAGCGGATCGCGCTGCCGGATCCTCAAAGTGGACCGCGCCAGCCATTCGGTCTGGTTGGGACCCACCCGCATGAGGGCCGCCTTGACCGCACCGGTCCCTACGTCGATTCCTGCTGCTATCGTCATGCCACCATCTCCTGTCGAGCGCCGCCTTGCCATGCCCGGTGGGCAAATTCCGCCGCCCCCAGGGCGCCGGTGTAGATCGAATCCGGATCGATGTTGATGGTCACCTCTCCGTAATTCTCCTTGATGAGGGATCGAAGTTCGCGCACCGCGGCCTCGTTCTTCGCGACGCCGCCGGTGAAGGTGAACTCGTCGGTCACGCCTCCCGAGCGGGAAATGATCGAAATCGCGCGCAGGATGATCGCGCGATGCAGGCCCGCCAGGATGTCCTCGCGTTTCTCGCCGAGCGACAGACGATCCCGCAGCTCGGCGCCGGCGAACACCGTGCAGGTCGAATTGATGCGCGCCGGACGATCGGATTTCATCGCCAGCGGACCGAGTTCATGCAAACCCATGCTCATCTCGTCCGCGATATACCCCAGATACCGGCCACAGCCCGCCGCACAGCGGTCGTTCATCTGGAAGCTGGTCACGATGCCGTTGGCGTCGACCTGGATGCCTTTGGTGTCCTGACCACCGATATCGAGCACGGTACGCGTGCGCGGATACATGATGTGCGCGCCCAGACCGTGACACAGGATCTCGGAGCGTATGTGTTCCTTGGAGAACGGCAGGGTGACGCGACCATAACCGGTGCCGACAAGATAGCTCTCCTCCAGCTCCGTTCCGAGAGAGTCCTCGATCACCCGTTGAATCCGCGCCGCCGCGGTTCCGACCACGTTGCGGGCCTGCAGCGCCCGACCCGTCGCCCGCCGAAACTTCTCGCCGAGCGCGCCGGAAGGCGGCCGATTCTCCACATCGATGATCGACTTGTCGTACGAGTTGAGCAGGATTTCGTAGGGCAGCGAGTTTTCGCGCGCCACGTCTTCCGCATGCTGGTAGAAGCGCGCCCCGGCAATATCGCGGAAAAAATCCGACTTGCGCTTGGCGTCAGGCGCAAACATCGCCTCGCTTTCCGCCCGGATGCGTCGATACACCTCCTCGAGCGCGGCGCGGACGCGACCCTCGAGGCTCGCGAACCGCCCCCC